>NZ_VIUG01000032.1:0-72722 GCF_007828255.1 Pseudomonas sp. SJZ078
CTCGCGGGTGTAGGTCTTTCGCTCTTGCATGGATCCTCCTGATGGGGCGAATCATATCGCCCTTAAGAGGTGTCCGGGATCATTAAGCCAGTTCAGGGCTGCTCCGCACCCCAGCGGGAGCAAGCTCCCTCGCCACAGAGGTTGTGGTGCATTCATCTAATTATTCCCCCCGCCGATACCCCTGGATAACAGCACGCCCCAATCACGAGGCTCCGCTGGCGCTCAACTACACTTGCCCAGAAATCCCCGCTCCAGGAGCAATCGACAATGAAGATCCGCACCAAGATCATAGCTTCGGGGTTGGTCAGCCTTTTCTTTGCTCTTCTACTAGGCGGTATCGGGTTGTGGGGCTATCACTCCATGACCGAGTCCCTGGTGGAGAACGAGACCAGCATTTCCGCCATGCGCAAGCACATGGAGGCGGACATGATGCACGATGCCATTCGTGCCGATGTCTTGGCTGCGCTGGTGGCAACGCCCGGTGACGCTCAGGAGGCCAAGGAGGTGCAGGAGGCGTTTGACGAGCATTCGCAGCGGATGCGCAAGGTGATTGCCGAGAACGCCGAGGCAAGGTTGCCGGAAACAGTCGCCAAAGCCATCGTCGAATTGAAACCACAGGCCGACACCTATATCGATAAAGCCAAGCAGGTGATCGGCAAGGTGCTGGGGGGTGCCAAGGATATACAAGCGCTGCGAACTGAGTTCAATGCAGCGTTTTCGGCGCTGGAGGAGCGCAATGAAGCCGTAAGCGAGCTGATCGAGAACCAGGCCCAGGCTTCTCGCGAGAACCAGGATGACAGCATCCGATCTTCGGGACGCTGGTTGGTCGTGACATTACTGGCCACCTGTGTGGCATTGATACTGTCGTCCTGGAGCCTGCTCAAAGCGGTGCTCACACCGTTGAACAGAATCATCCTCAATACCCAGGCGATTTCCCAAGGCGATCTGCAACGGTCCATGGGGGCGCACGGCAAGGATGAACTGGGGCAATTGCAGGGCGTCATCGAACAGATGCAAGCCAATCTGCGGCAGATGATTGCCACGATCCGCAGTCAGAGCGACGAATTGCACGGCACTTCCCGTACCTTGGGCGACACTGCCAGGCAGATTGTCTCCAGCGCCGATCAACAGGCCCAGAGCGCGACCAGCATGGCGGCGAGCATGGAGCAGATGATGGCGAACATCAGCCAGATCCACCAGCACGCCGACAGCGCGCGGACGATTTCGGCGCAGTCGGAACAACTGGCGAGCAGTGGCGGGCAAGTGATTCTTGGAGTGGTGGAAGGCATGAGCCGCATCGCCGAGGTGGTCAACCAGTCCTCAACCAAGATCACGGCGCTGGACGCTTCGTCCGAAGACATTCATTCCATCATCCAGGTGATCAAGAGCATCGCCGAGCAAACCAACCTGCTGGCGCTCAACGCCGCCATCGAGGCCGCTCGCGCCGGGGAGGCAGGTCGGGGCTTTGCCGTGGTCGCTGATGAAGTGCGTAACCTGGCAGCGCGTACCACCCAGTCCACCCAGGAAATCACCGCGATGATCGAACGCATCCAGACCAGCGCCCGGGATGCCGTTTCCAACATGCAGGCTTGCGTCAGTCGCGTGGATGAAGGGGTGAACCTGGCCCAGCAGGCCGGGGTGTCCATTAGCGAAATCCGTACTGGCGCCCGTCATGCCGCCGAAGTGGTCGAGGAGATATCCCAGACGATTGCCGAACAATCGAAGGCCAGTGATGAGATGGCTCAGCGGGTGGAGGCGATTGCTGCCCAGTCACGGGAAAACACCCTCTCGATTCACCATCTGCAGCAAACGGCCAATCAATTGAACACTGCGGCGGGGTCGATGCAGTCTTCGGTGCAGCAGTTCAAGATCTAAGTTCTCTTTTTGTGGCGAGGGAGCTGGTTCCCGCCTGGGTGCGCAACGCTCATTTGGGGTCGCTAGGCAGCCCAGCGGGAGCAAGCTCCCTCGCCACAAAGCCACTTCTGTTCGATTTTTTGTTTCCGAATCACACCTGACTCACCTCGAACACAAACGAAATCTCCCGCTTCTGGGCACTCCAGACATACCGGATATGCTTGCCCTGCACCGGAATCGAAACCGCCGGCGGGCGAAATGCGGCGACGCATTCGTGACCAGGCAGGCGGACGCTGTTATAGAGCAGGCCCCAGGACAATGTTTCACGCAGTTGCCGGGCGAATACCTGGGACGGGCCATAGGCAGTGGGGTCCGGGTCGTGGAGGTGGGGATAATCGTGGCGGATGTCGTGCAAGGGCTTGATGACTTGGTTGACGTAGGTGCGCATGGTCAACTCCAGGTCCGGCTCGTTGGTCGCTCCGAGAAAGCGCGCCTGGTGATAGCAGGTTTCGGCGATAGCGGCTTCCTGGCTGCTGGCGGCATAGTAGACGCCAAAGGTACCGTCGCTGAAACGGCTGCTTTTGCCGATATGCGTGAACGCCGCCATCACCGGCGAAGATCCAGGTCCGGAAACCCGATCTTCGGGGCGTACCCGTGACAGCACCCCGGCCTCTTCCATCAATCGATCATTGGTCAGCGCTTCCAGGGCATAGGCCGTGGGCAGATCCTCGGGATCGAGTACATCTTCGAACAGCGTGATCGGCGGGAAGCTGCTGTTGACGATCCGATAGGCACGCTTCCATTGCGGGTCCGTCAGAGGTGGCGTCATCAGCCGCGTACTCCGTCGAGATAGCGCCTAACATCGGCGATATCCACTACCCGCCCGGCCAGCATGTAGGACAGCGCCGATTGGCCGTTGAACGGCGCAGCGGTGTTGGGGCTGCTGACCCATTGATAGGCCCGGTCCCGGCTGTTGCTGAAGATGATGCTCAGCGCCTTGTGAATGCCCATGAGGTAGGAGATGCGCTCAAGCGTGTCGCGAGGCAAC
This sequence comes from Pseudomonas sp. SJZ078, assembly GCF_007828255.1. NCBI lineage: Bacteria > Pseudomonadati > Pseudomonadota > Gammaproteobacteria > Pseudomonadales > Pseudomonadaceae > Pseudomonas > Pseudomonas sp. SJZ078. The sequence continues at coordinate 2,903 of NZ_VIUG01000032.1, forward strand.
CTGATGTTGGAGGGTAATTGTTTGTACTTGTAGAAGGTGGTGTTCCCCACCTTACCCAATAACGTGCGCTGTTGCTCGACGCTGCAGCCCCACAACTCCATGAGGTTGAAGAAGAACTTCAAGGCGATTCGACCCGCGTCCGGGGAATCCAGTTGCTGTGCGTTGAGGGTGATGGAGGAAGTAGCCATGGGATCTGGGCTCCTTGTGCGGGTGATGTGTAGAGGATAATACACATACGGATATAAATTAAGTTTTAATTCGAAAATGAATTATCAAAGCTGAGATCAAGTCCGGGTCCATCAGATTTTGTCACTTATCCGTCTGGCATCAGCCCTGACAAAAAGAATTACACAAGCCAACACCCGCCAAACCAGCAAAAAAACAGAATCCCACATAAGCTCCAACCAGCACCTACCAGAGCTTTTCACCACAAAACCGCGACAACCGTGGCAAGCTGCACGATGATAGCCACACGCACAGCCTGACCCGGGCCAGGTGCACAACAATAGCGAGCCCACTTAAGCAGAGGGCATTACCTCATGGATAGCAGAACCCTACGCAACCTCATGCGCATCGTGCAGACCGGCTCGTTGTCGGCGGCGGCGGAACATTCGTGTCTCACGGTGCAGGCATTGGCGGCGCAGTTGAACAAGGTCGAGGAGCAATTCGGCTTCCGGTTGTTCAGGCGTTCGAACAAGGGCCTGACGTTGACGAGCCAAGGCTCGGAACTGACCCCTTTCATGGATCAGGTGCTGGTGGCCACACGGCAGCTCGAAGAAAAAGTCATGGCGCTCAAAAAGCCCCGGCAGCGCACGCTGAAGATGGCGCTCAATACCACTCTGCCGGCGGAATTCAACCGGCGGATGATCGATCGGTTGATAGCCGTTTTCCCCCAGTATCAGCTGGAATTCAGTTACGCCGAATCAATGGAGAACCTGAGTAAACTCAAGAACGAAGGCTTTGACCTGGCCATCCTGATCGGGGCGCAGCAGAGCGGCTTTTCCAGCATCGCGATGCCTGATGTGCAGGTGCGGGTGGTGGGCGCCCATTGCGGCAATGAGGGCGATTCCCTCGGTTTGCTCGGAGACAGGTTTCAGGTACGCCCCGCAGAAGAGTGTCCGTACTCCCACAGCTTCCTCCGTTTTCTCGATGCAGGTCTGAGCGAGTACGGTTCGAGTCAGCGGATGGTGTATTCCTGCAGCGAAACGCTGACGTTGTCGTTGATCACCCAACTCGATGGCCTGGGGCTGGTGTCCCGGGATGCGGCACTGCGCAACGGCCTGACGATTTTCCCAGACTTCGAGGACTCTCTCGAGGTACGCCTGGTAGTGAACAATCCCGAATTGTCCGGCGAAGCGCTGCACGACGTGGTGGACCTGGCACTACAGGAACGAACCGAGCGCGATATACGCCGCCGTACCCACCGCCACACTGAGAAACAGGTTACGGCTGAAATACGCACATAACAGCGTCGGAATTGCGGCGTAGAACTCCGGGCGGTCGAGCTGTATCTGCTGATCCTTGATCAACAAGGGGGTAAGGCTGATGGCAGCGACGATCGCCACCGGCAGGTATTCCAGAGCGCGGGCAATGAAAGGCGGCCAGTGTTCCGTGTTGACCTGCAACGGCAAGGCACGGGGCAGGAAGGTTACGGCCATCATCAGGACCACCACCAGGATCAGGAACGTTTGGTCAGGCATACGCCCACTCCGCAGCCAACGAACGTGGCGATAAAGACGTTGAATGGCGAAGTGCCCAACAGGCTTAACACGCCCATGCAGACGACGGCCGCCAGGGCTGCGATCAGCTTGTTACGGGTATTGCACAGCGAAACCAGCACGTAGAGCATCATCGCGGTCAAGGCATAGTCGAGCTGGTACTTGATCAGGTGCGCGGCATATTGCGCGCACACGGCGCCCAACAAGCCGCCGAGCACCCACGAGGTATGGCAGAACAGGTTGAAGCCGATCAGATAGCGCACACTCACCGGCGCCCCGCTGCCCAGCTTGACGCTGTGAAAAGCGAACGACTCGTCCGTAAGCCCGGATGCATAGCACCAGCGCTCAAAGCGACTGAGCCCCAATGTACGCAAGGCCTTGGCCATGTAGACCGACATCAGCATGTGTCGCGCATTGATCAGGAATGTAGTAAGCACGATGGTGGTCAGCGACGCCCCGCTGGAAATCAGCGCCAACGCCGCGAACTGCGACGCACCCGCGTAGACGAACAGGCACATCGCTACCGGCAGCCACAAGGGCAACCCGGCGTTGACCGCCATCAGACCGAACACAAACGAAACCGTAAAATAACCCGCGACCACCGGGCTGGCTTCGGCGAAGGTGCGCGAGGCTTGTGGTTCGACCACCAGCGGCTGGCTGGAAGTCTTGCTCATAGATCCCTCTCGAAAGTGATTTCACCCCGCGGTTCACAGAACCCCTGGGCTGCCCAGAAACGCTTGCCGGCCAGGTTGGCATCGTCGACGAACAGGAACATGCGCAGCACGCCCACCCGTTTCATGTCGGCGGATGCCGCTTCCACCAGGCGCTGGCCCAGCCCCCGGGTGCGATGCCTTGGGCTGACCGCCAGGTGATTGATGGTGCCACGGGTACCCAGCATACCGCCAATCACCGCGCCTACCACACAACCACTGGTATCGATAGCCAGGTAAGCCGTGGTGGTTTCCTGCAATAACACCCCCCGCAGGAACCGCGCATCCTGCCATTCGCAGAACGAGACTTCGTCGAAACCGCGAAAAAACCGCTCCATGCGTTCGGCATCCCTGACCATCGCCCGGCGCAACAGGACCTGCTGCTCCGGGTCGTCCATGGGTACCAACTGTTCAGCGAACAATGTCAAAAGCGGTCCCGGGCCGCGAGAAAGAAATTGCCAGGATCTGCCTGAACGCCATTTCATGGCTGTGGATATTACGGGCCGGGGTCACATAGTGACGCATGTCGCGGTCGAGGAAGAATGTCGTATCGAGGATGTCCTCGTAGGTAATCGCCGCCAATTGTTCTTCCTGAGGGGTATACAACCGGCTCTCCGCGCCCGCCACGTTGTGACGGCCCCAGAAATGCACGCCGCTGAACGGGTAGCCGTCGCAGTGAATGCCTTCGGGCGTGATTTCCAGTTGTTTGCCCGGTTTGATCTCGATGCGGATCTGATGGATCTGGCACTGCCAGATTTCATCGTGCAGCTCCTGCGGCAGGACGTTCTTGTAGACCTCGAAGTCCGTGTCGATCAGGCTGCGCATCACCGGGGAGTTGATCACTTCGTTGGAGAAATCCTGGAAGTGCCGCTCCAGACCGCCGACGTAGCTGTTGTTGGCCTTGGACTGGATATAGGCCCGATGTTCGAGCTGCTTGAGCTCGCGGGTCTGGGGGTTGTATTCGAAGTCGCTGTAACGGCGAAAACGCATGCCTGACTCGGCCTGGCCGTAATAGCTGTCGGGTTCCATGTTGTCCCAGCTTTTGGTCAGCCGGACAAAGTCACCGAAATGACCGTAGAGATTGAAGTCTCCACCGCGGACGTTAACGTATTTGTCACGTCGTAGCGCTTCGCCCACTTCCCTGTTCAGAACGATCATTTTTATTAGGTCTCCACTGCATTGAGCGGCCTAATCTAGTAGGTGCAGAATTTCCGTCCATGAAAAAGAATTTGAGTCACTTCAAGTCGCACTTGAAACGAAGGATGAAGGACCATCCGTGCGCTTTTTTATCGGGAAAACAGACGGCTAGAGCAATATCTCCGACGCCAAAAGCCAAAAAACCCCGAATGTGGATTCGAGGTTTTTTCCGGCTCAGTTAATGTGATCAGGCATCAGAAGACGTTGATCGGGTAATCCACGAACACTCGCAGCTCGTTGCCGCTGACGTTGTACTCGCTGGATTTCTGCGAAACACGCAGAATAGAACTACGCAACCTCACGCTGAGATCCTTGGCCGGGCCGTTCTGGACCACGTATTTGAGCTGGTTGAAGATCTCGCGCTCGGTGCCGCCTTCGCTGGTTGAAGTGGTGATGTTATCGCCACGCACATAAGCGACGTTATAGGTCAGGCCGGGAACGCCGAATGTGCTGAAGTCCAGGCCGTAGCCCAGTTGCCAGCTGCGTTCGTCTTCCGCGTTGAAGTCGGACCAGTAGGAGTTGGCCAAGTAGATCGTATTACCACCATCCCCTACCCGATTCTGTTCACGCTGATAGCCACCATAGGCATAGCCCAGATTGCTGTCGCCGGTGCTGCGCTGATGAGCGAGTGTGAAGCTGTGCGGCCCGGTGGCGAAGGTCGCGGCCAGGCTCCAGATCTTGTTATCGTCGCCGGTGACGTTGTTCTCACGAACGTAGTCGTTGTCGAGCTTGGTGCGGTAACCGTTGAAGTCCAGCGTCAGAGACTGATCCTTGGCCAGCGGGAACACATAGTTGGCGTTGACGTATTGCTTCTTCAGCACATCTTCGACATCCGAAGCGTAGAGCGAAGCCTTGAACTGCTCGGAGAACTGATAGCTGCCGCCCAATACGTTGATCGACTTCAGCCCACCGCTGTCGCGGCCTTCGGCACTCTTGCGCGATTCGGCGGTGAAACGACCGGCGTTCAGTTCCAGGCCCTTGATTTCTTTGGATGTGATCAGCGTGCCGGTATAGCTTTCCGGCAGCAGCCGCGAGTTGTCATAACTCAACACCGGCAAGGCCGGCATCTGGTCGCCATAGGCCAATACCGTGTTGGAAACGCGGAACTTCACCGCTGCACCGAACCTGGACAGATCATCCGCCGCGTTACCACTGTCGCCTTGCTTGAAGAAGTCGATGCCGCCCGCACCGCTGCGGCCTTTGCCGCCATCCAGACGCAACGCGTACAGGCCGAAGGCGTCTACCCCTACACCGACGGTGCCTTGGGTGAAACCGGACGAGAACGTGCCAATGGCCGCCTGTCCCCATTCTGCCTTGTCCTGGTTGCCATCTTTGTAGTCACGGTTGATATAGGCGTTGCGCAACAGCACTTTCAGGCTGCTGTCTTCAACGAAACCCTTGGACTCGGACTGGTCGCTGGCCAAGGCGTGTGTCGTGCTCAAAATCCCCAGTGCGATCAAACCGATGCGCGTGTTCAACATGATTATTTTCCTTGTATGGGTTGATACGCACTGCGACCGGCAGCCGAAATGGCGCTTTTTGCGCTCTTTTTCGGACTCTTGCCCCTGAAATAATAAAAAGGCCCGCCCACGAGTGATCGTGTCGGGCCTTTTTATTATTTAAGAATCATGGCTGTTAGCCACAGGCGTAGGACGAATCCTAGCCGTGCCGCCAAGAATGTGTCAATTTCGTGAATCGTCTTTGATCAGGCGAAAAACGTCTAAGAACCCGAACATCCATCGAGACTGCAAAGCGGTGTCGCAGAAGAGGTCTGCGCCGGCAGGGACAGATTCAACCATTCGACGAATGCCTCGGGCTTGCCAAGCCAAGGACCGATGTCCACTCGCGTGAACTGCCCATCTTGTTGCAGAGCCAGGGTTGGAAAGCCCTGGCCACCGACCTTGGCCAGCAAGGCGCGACTGGCGTTGATATGGGTTTCTACATCGACAGCGGTGAACGCCGACTGGAATGCCTCGGCTTCCAGCCCGATGGCCTGGGCCAACTCCAGCAGCACTGTTTCATCGGCAATTCTCCGGCCTTCGACGTAGTGTGCGGTTTGCAAACGCTCCAACAGGTCCAGCCCCCGACCACCCACCTGTTCGGCAGCGAGAACCGCCGCGATGGGTGGCGCCGAATCGAATACCGCCCGCTCGTCCCGCAACAGTCCTTCGAAATAGGCCTCGCCAAACGGCTGCCCGGTGTACTCGGCGATCCGCCGGTCATGGGGCATCACGTAATTGCGCAACTGGAGTGAGACCGGTTGGCGATGGGTACCGGTCATCATTCCGCCGCCATGGGCGATCACCGGCAACACCGCACGGGCGGCTTGCACCAGCGGTTTGGCACCGTAGCACCAGCCGCATAGTGGGTCGTAGATGTAATGAAGGATGCTCATGGAAATTCCGCTGCCTTAAGGACTAATAACGGCAGCGTAGCCTCAGGAATCCCGCGGAAAAACGTCGAAATGACTTTCAGTCTGTTTCGCGAATCGGTCAAATGCCGGGCCTCCCTGTGGGATGTTTCAGTCTCTAGTCCGAGGATATAAAAAAAGCGCTGCCATCCCGGCCAGCGCTGTTTTATCAATCCATCGAATTCTTATCCTTGCATGACATCCCACAACGCTTCCAGCTCCGCCTCGCTGAATAGTCCAGCGGGGTAGCGCTCCATGATCAACCGACGCGGATCAGGTTCTCTGATCTGACGCGTACCGTTGGACTTCAACCACTGAGCCAGGGCTTGAAGCGACTCACCATTAACGGTCAAGGGATGGCATGTGCGCTCGCTTATCATATTCATTCCAGCGCCCTCTCCTGGTCGATGAGCGGCCAATTTATCCAAGGTTTATTACAAAACAACTCAGCTCCGCTCTTCGGAACTGCTGGAATGCAGATACAAGAGCTATGCCAATGTATCCGGCGTCGCCATCAAACGGGCACAAAAAAGCCCGCACCCCAATCGGGCTGCGGGCTCGCTTGAATGGATCCAAAAACACCGCCGCAGAGCCACCGCGATCAATGTCATTTGGCTGTTACATCGCCACTCATTTTGTGTACGGCGCCGGTTGCTGTTGAGTAAGGCAATGGATATTCCCGCCTCCCAGTAACAGTTCGCGACCTGGCACCATGACCACTTCGTGCTGTGGAAACAGGTTCTGCAGAATCTCCCTGGCCGTGGCATCCAACGGATCGTCGAAGCTTGGCGCGATGATGCCACCGTTGACGATCAGGAAGTTGACGTAGGAACCGGCCAGTCGCACGCTCGGATTGCGCTCCTGGGAACCTTCCACCGCATCCACACCGGCGCATTCCGCCTCGGTGGCATACAACGGTCCCGGAATCGGCATCTTGTGCACCACGAACGTGCGCCCCTTGGCGTCGGTGCTGTTTTGCAACACGTCCATCGCGGCGTGGCAGCGCGCATAGTTCGGATCCTGTGGATCGTCAGTCCAGGCAAGTAGAACTTCGCGAGGACGCACGTAGCAGCAGAAGTTATCCACATGGCCGTCAGTTTCGTCGTTGAACAAGCCGTCCGGCAGCCAGATGATCTTGTCCACCGCCAATTGGGCGCTGAGCACCGCCTCGATCTCCTCGCGACCCAAGTGCGGGTTACGGTTGCGATTGAGCAGGCATTCCTCGGTAGTGATCACGGTGCCTTCACCATCGACATGGATCGAACCGCCCTCGAGCACGAAACCTTCAGTGCGGTAACGCGGGCTGCGCTCGATCTCGAGGATCTTGCTGGCTATTTGCGAGTCCCGGTTCCACGGTGAGTACAGCCCGCCGTCAAAACCGCCCCAGGCGTTGAAATCCCAGTCGACACCGCGTACTTCGCCATGGTCATTGATGACGAATGTCGGGCCGGTGTCCCGGACCCAGGCGTCGTCGCTGGACATCTCCACCAAGCGGATATTCGGTATGTCGAGGCGCGCCCGGGCGTTTTCATATTGAGCCGCAGACACCGCCACGGTCACGGGTTCAAAACGAGCGATGGCCTTGGCGACCGCTACGTGGGCAGCCTGCGCGGGCTTGCCGCCCAGGCGCCAGTTGTCCGGGCGCTCGGGCCAGATCATCCAGACCTGGGTCTGGGTTGCCCACTCGGCAGGCATGTAAAAACCATCCGCGCGGGGGGTACTGTGCAACGTAGTCATGAATCAGGACTCCAGTGAGCCATCGAGGGTTTTGATCGCGCCATACAGGTTCGGACGGCGATCCCGGAAAATGCCCCAGGCACTGCGAATGCGCTCCAGCTCGTCAAGATCGAAACTGTGCACCAATACACCTTCCTCGGTTTCGTTCAACTCCTGGACCTTTTCACCGAACTGATTGGCGATGAACGACGAGCCGTAGAAGGTAATGTCGTAACCGTCCTGTTCCTCATTGCCAATACGGTTACTGGCCACCAGCGGCATCATGTTGGCGCCGGCATGGCCTTGTTGCACACGCTGCCAGTGATCCCGGGACGCAATGGCCTTGTCATGCGGCTCGCTGCCGATGGAGGTCGGATAGAACAGTATTTCCGCGCCCTGCAGCGCCATGCTGCGGGCACATTCGGGAAACCACTGATCCCAGCAGATGCCCACGCCGATCTTCGCATAACGGGTATTCCAGACCTTGAAGCCGGTATCACCCGGGTTGAAGTAATACTTCTCATGGTAGCCCGGACCGTCCGGAATGTGGCTCTTGCGGTACACCCCCAGGTTTTGACCATCGGCGTCGATGATTGCAACGCTGTTGAAACGCGCACGTCCGGCCAGTTCGAAGAAGCTGATCGGCAACACGACCTGCAGCTCTTTCGCCAGCTTCTGGAAATGCTTGATGGCTGCGTTCTCTTCAACCGAGGTCGCCAGCAGCAGGTAGTCCGGATTCGTCTTCTGGCAGAAGTACGGAGTCTCGAACAATTCCTGGATCAGGATAATCTGGGCGCCTTTGGCTGCGGCCTCGCGAACCCGATTTTCAGCGGTCTCGATGTTGGCTTCGAGGTCCCAGGAACAGGCCATCTGGGTGGCGGCGACGGTAACGATACGGCTCATGAATCATCTCCGGGCGATGTGCAGCGGATGACAAAAGAGGATACAAGCGGGCACGAAGGGATCAAGGCTTCGAGCAACGAAGACTTTATAGCCGATAAAAATCGTACTTTAAAGATAAAAAATTATTTCAGGCAAAAAAAATCGCGAATTTAATCGATAAAAATCGAAAATATTCGCGATCAATCTGCAGAAACAAGCCTGCAGGGAAGCGTCCGTCTCGGATCAGAGACCTTCGTCCAATACCTTCGATAGCATATCGACGAAGAAATCCACGCTCTGACGCGTCGTCACCATCGGTGGCTTGATCTTGAGGATGTTCAGGTAGTCACCGGTGGGTTGCATGAAGATGCCCAACTCCCGAAGGCGGTTGCACAGCGTCGCGGTTTCTTCGGTGGCGGGCTCCAGTGTTTCGCGATTACGGACCAGCTCCAGGCCCAGGTAAAACCCGGAACCATGCACCGCACCGACCAACGGGTACCGGTCCATCAGGGCTTGCAGGCGTGCCTTGAAGTGACCGCCCACTACCCGGGCATTTTCCCAGAGCCCTTCTTCCTCCATGACATCCAGCACCGCGATGCCGATCTGGCAACTGACGGGGCTGCCGCCAGACGACGAGAAGAAATAGCCCTCGGCTTCCAACGCCTCAGCGATTTCCCGGCGGGTGATGACCGCGCCCAGCGGCTGGCCATTCCCCATACCCTTGGCCATGGTAATGATATCCGGTACCACGCCCTGCTCTTCGAAACCCCAGAAAAACTCGCCCATGCGCCCGTAGCCGACCTGTACCTCGTCAGCGATGCACACCCCGCCCCGTTCGCGCACCAGCTCATAGACCTGTTTCAAATAACCAGGTGGCAGCGCGATACCGCCGGCATTGCCGTACACCGGCTCGCAGATGAAACCGGCGAGCTGGCGCTTCTGCTCGGCAATTTTCGCCAGGTTGTGCTCGACACTGCGCACGTAGTCCGGCGCGCTGTCGGGGCCACGGAACTCACCGCGATAAGTGTTGGGAGCGGTCACCGGGTGCACCCAGTCCGGGCGGCTGCTCAGGGCCTTGGGATTGTCGGCGATGGACGTCGAGACCGCATCTGCCGCCACCGACCAGCCATGGTAGGCTTCCAGCACACTGAGCATGTCTCGTCCGCCGCTGTAGGCCCAGGCCAGGCGGATCGCCAGGTCGTTGGCCTCCGTGCCGCTGTTGACCAGGAACACCCGATTCATGTTTGACGGCGCCAGCGACAATAATCGTTCGGAAAATTCGGCAATCGCCGCGTAGTGAAAACGGGAGTTGGTATTGAGCAGCGACCACTGCCGGGCAGCCACGGCCGCCATGCGTGGATGACCGTGGCCCAACACCGCAACGTTATTGAGCATGTCGACGTAGGAGCGCCCCTGCATGTCGATCAGGTGGTTGCGCCAGCCACGTTCGATGCGCGGCGGGTCGACGTAATAATGTTTCTGAGTGCGGGCGAAGCTCGCATCGCGACGGGCCAGCAATGTCTTGGCGTCGACTTCCTCTTGGGCGTCGCAAGCCAGCCCGAGCAATACCGCCGGTGAAGGGCACAATGCCTGCCAGGCCGGGGCTGTGGACGGGGTGCAGAACAGCGGTGGGTTCAGGTGCGCGCCCCGGCACAACTGCACCCGCAACGGGCCAGCCACTTCGCCCAGGACCTGTCCCTTGACCAGCGCAGCCCCGGCATGCAGCGGCGACGCCACACCCCACAGCCGAATGCTCAACTGTGAACTGTCCAGTTGCAGCATGCCGTCGGCGCTCTTGTGCAATACCCCGGCAAACGGCGACTCGAGCGGCGTGCCGTGAGGTACATGCAACTCCACATGCAGCGGGCAGGTTTCAGGCTCCACGGCACTGTCCGGCCGGGTGCGCGACAACCGATACTGGCCGTAGCGGCTGGCGGCCAATCCGTGAACGGTGGCGGCCTCGCTCAGCAGACGCTGGTCGATACCTGGCTGCTCCCAGTTGCCGGCCTCGAAATGCGGGCTCAGCACACCCAGGTCGATCAGGGCGAACTCGCGGCCTACCAGGGTCGGCAACAACGGTACGAAGCCTTCACTGCCAATCGGTGGCAGATTCTGGCCAACGGCGCTCAGGATCGCCGCCTCCATCAGCTCGAACGGCACCGAGTGGGCAACCCGGAAGATTTCCCATTCATGCTCCAGGTTGGCGCGGCTGTAGGTGTTGTCCGGGTCGATGGACACTTGTTGTTCGCCACTGAGCACCAACACGGCGGCGCGTTCCACAATCATCGGCCAGAGCGCCAGCAGCTCTTCACGCTGCAACGGGTTCGTCTCGTGATAAGCCTGGACCGCCGGCAGGATGAAGAACGGATCGCCATTGGCGTGGTGCAGCAATGCCGCACAAGTCACCGACAACTCGGTAATGCGCCAGGTGCGGATCAGGTCGCCGAAATCGATGACGCCCTGCAATTGCCACTGGCGCTGGGCATCGCGCTGCCAGACCACATTGTCATCGGTCAGGTCCATGTGGATGGCTTGCACCGGCAGGTGGGCCTTGAGCGGATGCAGGCGTCGCTCGGCCTGTTGCGCAACCTCGGCGATCAGGCCGCGTCGTTGATCGTCCTGGATGACCGGCAGCAGATGGCCGATCAGCGCGTCGGCATGGCGGGCGTCCCATTGCAGGGTGCGCTCCAGGCCCGGATGGTCGAATGCGGCCAGGGCCTGGTCGACTTCCGCACACAAGCGCCCCAGGCCGCTCACCAGTTCCTGGCCCAGATGCTTGAGTTGGGTCAGAGGCTGGCCGTCGATGTATTCCAGCAATCGAACGTGAACCACCTGTCCGTCGACGTCGAGCGTCAACAGATCCTGGCCGTTATTGGCCACAATCACCCGTGGCACTTTTACCGTACCGTGGCTGGCCAGTTGCCCAAGGGCTGCATGCTGGGCCTGGAGCTCTTGGACGGCGTAGTCACCATGGCAAATTTTTAACACAAATCGCCCGCGCTCGCTGTCGACGCGGTAGTTGAGATCCTGCTGGCTGCCAAGGGGTCGCAGGTCACCGCTGAGGCCGTAGTTCAGGCGCAGCAGCACCAGCGCCTGCTTGGCGCTGATCTGTGGACTGGGCAAACTGGCACGATGAACCAACGTAGCGAGTGGCATACAACGACCCCTGATGTGGTTTTTATTGAACACCTATCACGCCATTGAGTTGGAGAATAAGCAACCCCTCTTTGCGGGAAGAAGGATATCCACACCTATTTTTTTGGAGCGACGGGTACTTTTGGCGAGTTTCCCCACCTTGGATTGACCTCCCGATTCGGGACATTCCTGGAACATCCCGCTTGCACCGTCATCCGCATGTCGACAAGCTATGCTCCATATTTTGTCGTCTCATGGAAAAAGGCTTAACCGGATGCGCATTCTCATCACTGGTGGTGCCGGCTTCATCGGCTCGGCCCTCGTACGGCATTTGATCCTTGATACCGAACACCAGATCCTGAACCTCGATAAATTGACGTACGCTGGCAATCTCGAATCGCTGAGCAGCGTCGATCACGACAGTCGTTATGAATTCGTACAAGCCGATATCGTCGATCAAGCCACAGTCAGTGCCGTGCTGGCGCGGTTCAAGCCTGATGCGATCATGCATCTTGCAGCAGAGTCCCATGTAGACCGTTCCATTGATGGCCCGGCGGACTTCATCCAGACCAATATCGTAGGCACTTATAGCCTCCTGGAAGCTACCCGCGCCTATTGGCAAACCTTGCCAGAGGCCCAGAAACAAGCGTTTCGTTTCCACCATATTTCTACCGACGAAGTGTACGGTGACCTGCACGGCGTCGATGACCTGTTCACCGAAACCACCCCGTATGCACCCAGCTCCCCTTATTCCGCCAGCAAGGCAGCGTCCGACCATCTGGTTCGTGCCTGGCAGCGCACCTACGGCTTGCCCGTGCTACTGACCAACTGCTCCAACAACTATGGGCCGTTCCACTTCCCCGAAAAGCTGATTCCGTTGGTGATCCTCAACGCCTTGGCCGGCAAACCATTGCCGGTGTACGGCGACGGACAACAGGTGCGGGATTGGCTGTATGTCGAAGACCATGCCCGGGCCCTGCTGAAAGTCGTCACCGAAGGCGTGGTCGGAGAGACCTACAATATTGGCGGCCACAATGAGCAGAAGAACATCGATGTCGTACGCAGCATCTGCGCGTTGCTCGAAGAACTGGCGCCCGACAAACCCGAAGGGATCGGGCGCTATGTCGACCTGATCACTTTCGTCAGGGACCGCCCCGGCCACGACCTGCGTTATGCCATCGATGCCGGCAAGATCGAACGGGAACTGGGCTGGACGCCCAGGGAAACCTTCGACACGGGCCTGCGCAAAACCGTGCAGTGGTACCTTGAGAATCTCCAGTGGTGCCGACGTGTCCAGGACGGCAGCTATCAGGGCGAGCGCCTCGGCTCGCTCGATGAAAAGGAATCGATTGCATGATGAAAGGCATTGTTCTGGCCGGTGGTTCCGGCACACGACTGCACCCGATTACCCTCGGGGTTTCCAAGCAACTGCTTCCGGTGTACGACAAACCGATGATCTACTACCCGATCTCGGTACTGATGCTTGCGGGTATCAAGAACATCCTGGTGATCTCCACCCCACAGGATCTGCCGCAATACCGCAACCTGCTGGGCGATGGCAGCCAATTCGGCGTGCAGATCAGTTACGCCGAACAACCATCACCCGATGGCCTGGCCCAGGCATTCCTGATCGGCGAACAGTTCATTGGCAGCGATCCGGTGTGCCTGATCCTGGGCGACAACATTTTCCACGGACAGTACTTCGGTGAACAATTGCAGACCGCTGTCAATCGGCCGCAAGGTGCGACCGTCTTCGGCTACTGGGTCAAGGATCCGGAGCGTTTTGGCGTGATCGACTTCGACGCCGAAGGCCATGCCCTTTCCATTGAAGAAAAACCCGCCGAGCCCAAATCCAGCTATGCGGTCACCGGTCTGTATTTCTACGATAACGACGTGATCCAGATCGCCAAGGCGATAAAGCCTTCCAAACGCGGCGAACTGGAGATCACCGACGTCAACAACGCTTATCTGCAACGCGGCGACCTGCATGTGGAGCGATTCGGTCGCGGTTTCGCCTGGCTGGACACCGGCACCCACGACAGTCTGCTGGAAGCCTCGCAATACGTGCAGACCATTGAACATCGCCAAGGCTTGAAAGTGGCGTGCCTGGAAGAAATTGCCTACCAACAGGGCTGGATCAGCCGCGAACACATTCTTGAGCGCGCCGAGTACTTCGGCAAGACCGGTTACGGCCAGTACCTGTTCAAGATCGCCGGAGAATCACGTTGAACGTCATCGCCACCCGACTGCCGGACGTCCTGATCATCGAGCCAAAGGTCTTCGGCGACGACCGCGGCTTTTTCTATGAAAGCTTCAACGCCCGCGCGTTCGCCGAGGCCACTGGTTGCGACCTGCAGTTCGTCCAGGACAACCACTCACGCTCGACCAAAGGTGTGCTGCGGGGCCTGCATTATCAGATCGAACAGGCCCAGGGAAAGCTCGTGCGTGTCATCGCCGGCGAAGTGCTGGACGTGGCTGTGGACATTCGCCGCAGCTCGCCCACTTTCGGCCAGTGGGAGAGTGTGCGTCTGTCGGCGCAGAACCAGCGGCAGCTGTGGATTCCGCCAGGCTTCGCCCACGGTTTCATGGTACTGAGCGAGTCAGCGGATTTTCTCTATAAAACCACCGATTACTATGCGCCCATGGCCGAACGCTGCATCCGTTGGGACGATCCGGACCTGGCCATCGACTGGGAGCTGGAGGGCGCGCCCACCCTCTCGTCCAAGGACCAGAACGGCAAGTTTCTGCATGAGGCCGACCTGTTCCCATGAGTGCGCCCTTGCGAATCCTGATCATCGGCAAGAACGGCCAGGTGTCCCGGGCGCTCCAATCGCGCCTGACCGACGCCGGTGAGCTGATCGTGCGCGGCAGCGATCAGCTCGACCTGGCGCGACCGGATCAGCTGCGCTTGCACATAGATGCCCTGCACCCCGATCTGATCATCAACGCCGCCGCACATACAGCCGTCGACCAGGCCGAGAGCGAGCCGGAACTGGCCTTTGCCATCAACGCCAGCGCACCGGGGATCCTGGCCCTCGCAGCAAATGAGCTGGGCGTCCCGCTGATCCACTACTCCACCGATTATGTCTTCGATGGCCGCAAGCCACAGCCCTACACAGAGGACGACACACCCAACCCGCTGAGTGTCTACGGACGCAGCAAACTGGCCGGCGAGGATGCCATCTACCAAGCCGGCGGCCAGTACCTGATATTGCGCACCAGCTGGGTGTATTCGACCGAAGGCCGCAACTTTCTCCTGACCATGCAGCGTCTGCTCCAGGAAAAACCGCACCTGCGGGTGGTAGCCGACCAGGTCGGAGCCCCGACTTGGGCTGGAACCATTGCCGACAGTACCGCCAGGCTTATCGAGCGCTGGATGACGGGGCGGGGCGGCGCCTGGGGCACTTATCACCTGACGGCCCAAGGCGAGACATCCTGGTTCGGTTTTGCCCAGGCCATCGGTGAACAATTGGTTGGGCAACACAAGCCTTGTGCGGTCATTGAGCCCATCCCGTCCAGCGAATACCCGACGCCAGCACCGCGGCCGCTGAACTCGCGCCTGGATTGCACCCGCCTGTTCCGGGAATGGGGGGTGAGCCAGCCAGACTGGCGAAGCGCGTTGCAGCAGTGCCTTGCCGAGCGACACTAGTGTCCGGTCTCGGAAATAAGCTGTTCATTTTTGGCGGTGTCTTGGGTGCCCGGCCGGCGTTGCCACTCCTCGCCATAGCCCTGCTATGACTCGTCGCGGCGCCTTGGCCGAACACCCAAGCCACTCGCCAAAAAAGAACGTATTTCCGAGACAGGACACTAGGCATAATGCGCTTGTTCCTACAGGCGCACGCTCATGAACTCCACCCTTCCCCGCAGACCCCGTTGGCGCAGCCTGGCCTTGCTTGCACTGTGCCTGGCACCGTTGCTATGGCCGCTGGAGCATCTGGCCGAGCGCTATTACCGCAGCGAATTGGCCGGGCAGAATCGCCAGACACTGGACCTTTACGTCGCCAACCTGCTGGGCACGTTGCACCGCTATGAGGTCTTGCCGCAGATTCTCGGCGACCTGCCGGCACTGCGCGCGACGCTATCCGCCCCGGACGATGAATTCACCCAAAGCAACGCCAACCAGCTTCTGAAAAAAATCAGCACCCAGACCGGTGCCGAGGTGATGTACCTGATGGACGCCACCGGCAAGACGCTGGCGGCCTCGAACTGGGACAAGCATGACAGTTTCGTCGGGCGCAATTTCGCCTTCCGGCCGTACTACATCGAAGCCATGGCCGGGCGTCTGGGGCGCTTCTTCGGCCTGGGAACTACGTCGGCCAAGCGTGGTTATTTCTTCGCCGCCGCCGTGCGTGAGCGCGACCGTGTCATCGGTGTGCTGGTGGTCAAGGTCGACCTGGACCATACCGAAAGCCTGTGGGGCAAAACCCCGGAACAGTTGCTGGTGACCGATCATAACGGGGTGGTCATCCTGACTTCCCGGCAGGAATGGCGATTTCGCTCGACCCGCCCGTTAAGCGACGAGGAACATAGCGCAATCAGCGCCGTGCAACCCTACCCGACTCGCGATCCGAAACCGCTGAATCTGGATCCACAGGCCTGGCTGACCCAGACCCAGACCATCGAAGAAACGGGATGGAGCGTGAGCATCCTCGCTCCACGCACCCTGATCGACAGGCCTGTGCGTACCGTCGTCGCCACTGGCGGTGCAGCGCTGCTGGTCTTGATGCTGTTGCTCGGCTTGATGATGCAACGCAGGCGCCATTACCTGGACCGGATCGCTTTCGAAGGCAAGGCGCGCCACGAGCTGGAAGGCCGGGTGGCCGAGCGCACCAGCGATCTGGAAGGCCTGAACCGGCGCCTGAAACAGGAAGTCCTGGAGCGCGAGCAGGCGCAACAGGAGCTGGTCCGCGCCCAGGATGACCTGGTGCAGGCCGGCAAGCTGTCGGCATTGGGCACCATGTCGGCCAGCATCAGCCATGAACTCAACCAGCCGCTGGCAGCGATTCGCAGCTATGCGGAAAACGCCGAAATATTGCTCGACCATCAGCGCACCGAGGACGCCAGGGGCAACCTCAAACTGATCAATGAACTGACCGGACGCATGGCGTCGATCATCGCTCACCTGCGGGCCTTCGCCCGCCGCGACCGCCATGCGCCGGAAAGCGTCGCCCTGCAACCGGCCCTGGACGATGCCCTGGCGCTGCTCGCCAAGCGTCGGCGCAGCATGGAAGTGGAGCTGATCCGCGACCTGCCGGCAGCCACGCTGTGGGTAGAGGCCGGCGAAACCCGCTTGCGCCAGGTGCTCGGCAACCTGCTGGCCAACGCCCTCGACGCCCTGACCGAAAAAGGCCCTCCGCGCAAACTCTGGCTCAGTGCCCAGGCCACCGAAACCGGCGTCAACCTGTACATCCGCGATAACGGCCCGGGCTTTTGCATGGAAGCCCTGGGCCGTGCCGGCGAACCCTTCTACACCACCAAGACCCGTACCCAGGGCCTGGGGCTGGGGCTGGCGATCTGCGACACCCTGATGCGCGCCTTCGGTGGAGAACTGTCGTTCGCCAACCACAAGGAAGGCGGTGCCCTGATCACCCTCAAGCTGCGCGCCGGCGCGCCTGGGGTAAGCTTGCAACCGTCCGAGGACCGTAGCGTATGACCATCGATAACCGGATTGAGGTGGTGCTGATCGACGACGATCCCCACCTGCGTCAGGCCTTGAGCCAGACCCTCGACCTGGCCGGCCTGAACATCCTGTCCCTGGCCGAGGCCAAGGGCCTCGCCGGGCAACTGCCCCGTGACTGGCCGGGTGTGGTGGTCAGCGACATTCGCATGCCGGGCATCGACGGCCTCGAACTGCTGACTCAACTCCACGCCCAGGACCCGGAGCTGCCGGTGCTGCTGATCACCGGCCACGGTGATGTGCCGCTGGCGGTCCAGGCGATGCGCGCCGGTGCCTATGACTTCCTGGAAAAACCTTTCGCCAGCGATCACCTGCTCGACAGCGTACGCCGGGCCCTGGCCCTGCGCCGCCTGGTGCTGGACAACCGCAGCCTGCGCCTGGCCCTCAGCGACCGTCATGAGCTCAGCGCCCGCCTGGTCGGCCAGTCCGCACCGATGCTGCGTCTGCGCGAACAGATCGGCGCATTGGCGGCCACCCGCGCCGACGTGCTGATCCTCGGTGAAACCGGCGCCGGCAAGGAAGTGGTGGCCCGTGCGCTGCATGACCTTTCGGGCCGGCGCAACGGCCCATTCGTGGCGATCAACGCCGGGGCCCTGGCCGAATCAGTGGTGGAAAGCGAACTGTTCGGCCACGAACCCGGGGCCTTCACCGGCGCGCAGAAACGTCGCATCGGCAAGTTCGAGTTCGCCAATGGCGGCACACTGTTCCTCGATGAAATCGAAAGCATGAGCCTGGACGTCCAGGTCAAGCTGCTACGGCTGCTGCAGGAGCGCGTGGTGGAGCGACTGGGGGGCAATCAACAGATCCCGCTGGACATCCGCGTCATCGCCGCCACCAAGGAAGACTTGCGCCAGGCGGCCGACCAGGGACGCTTTCGGGCCGACCTGTATTACCGCCTGAATGTAGCCCCATTGCGTATCCCGCCATTGCGCGAACGAGGCGAGGACGCGCTGATGCTGTTCCAGCACTTCGCCGACGAAGCCAGTGCGCGCCATGGCCTGCCACCCCATGAACTGCAACCGGCACAACGGGCGCTGCTGCTGCGCCACAGCTGGCCGGGCAACGTCCGGGAGTTGCAGAACGCCGCCGAACGCTTTGCCCTGGGCCTGGAACTGGCCCTGGACAATGGCGTGCCGGAAGGCACGCCCGGCACACCGGTAAAGATCGTCAGCGGCGGCCTGAGCGAGCAGGTCGAGAATTTCGAGAGAACCCTCATCGCCGCCGAGCTGGCCCGCCCCCACAGTTCGGTACGCAGCCTCGCCGAAGCCTTGGGCATTCCGCGCAAGACCCTGCACGACAAATTACGCAAGCATGGGCTGACATTCGGCGACAGCAGTTCTGGCGCGGCCGATGACTCCGATTGAGTTATCGTTGCCCTCCTTACAAACAAGAGGCCCGGCAATGAACCGCAACAGCCGTTACCTGGAATCGATCCTGCATCACGACATACCGCTGACCCGTGACATGGGTCTCAAGGTGCTCGATTGGCAGGCCCGACAACTGCGGCTGTTCCTGCCGCTTGCGGCCAATGTCAACCACAAGAGCACCATGTTCGGCGGCAGCCTGTATTGCGGCGCAGTGCTCGGCGGCTGGGGTTGGCTGCACCTGGCCCTGCGCGAGGAAGGCATCGAAGACGGGCATATCGTGATCCAGGAAGGGCAGATCAGCTACCCACTGCCGGTCACCCGCGACGCGGCGGTTCTCTGCGATGCGCCTGAAGAAAAGGTGTGGAAGCGCTTCCTGGCCACTTACCAGCGTTACGGACGGGCGCGGCTGACCCTGCAAACGCGGGTGGTGAATGACGGTAGCGAAGAAGTAGCGGTGCGGTTCGAGGGGCAGTACGTGTTGCACCGCTGACAGGGCTGTCACAAACCTTTGTGGCGAGGGATTTATCCCCGCGCCACAATGATTCATGGACCTTAAGTGAACCCATCAGCCTCAGGAACGGGCGAGCGCCAGCAGCTGCTCACGCCACGCCGCTTTCGCCGGCAACGCGAGGAACGAAGCGTTCAGAAGCGACTCCCGCGGCGGATAGCAGAACCGCTCGCCGCTCAAGTCCAACACCTCGCCGCCTGCGCCTTCCAATACCCCCTGGGCCGCGGCGGTGTCCCACTGGGACGTCGGCGCCAATCGTGGATAGCAATCCGCCGCGCCTTCGGCCACCAGGCAAAACTTCAATGAACTGCCGATGCTGGTGAGCTGCAGTTCCCCCAGTTTCTGGCTCAAACCGCTCAAGAGACGCTCCTGCTCCGGGCTGGTATGACGGCGACTGGCGACCACGGTGAACGCTTCACCCGGCCCAGGCACATGACGCACCTCGACCGGCACAGGCTCGGCACCCTTGTCGCCACGCCAGGCGCCCAGCCCCGCGCCGCCGACGTAGAAACGGCCGTTGGTAGGCATCGATACCACGCCAAACACCACGTGTCCCCGCTCGATCAGCGCAATGTTGACGGTGAACTCCTCGCTACCGGAAATGAACTCCTTGGTCCCATCCAGCGGGTCCACCAGCCACCAGCGCTGCCAGCCAGCGCGTACATCCTGGGGGATATCGGCGTCCTCTTCGGAAAGGATCGGGATCTCCGGGGCCAGGGCCGTCAGCCCGGCCACGATGACATCGTGAGCAGCCATGTCCGCGGCGGTCACCGGCGACTCGTCGGCCTTCTGGACAACCTGCACGTTGGCTCGCCAGAAAGGCAGGATCGCCGCGCCGGCCTTGAGCGCCAGTTCGACCACTGGGGCCATCAGGGGATGGGGGTAATTCATGCCAGAAACGCTCCGCGCAGGGTCAGCAGGTCACGGGCCAGGTATAACGCCGCCAAGGCCCGACCCTCGGTGAATTGTGGGTTTTGTGCCAGGGACGACAATTCGCGCAGGTTGACCTTGTCCACGCGCATCGGCTCAGGCTCGTCACCTTCCAGTCGCTCTTCGTACAGGTCCGTCGCCAGCACCACCTGGATTTTCTGGCTCATGTAGCCGGGAGACAGCGACAGCTCGGTCAGATGCTCCAATTGACGCGCACCAAAACCGGCCTCTTCCTTGAGCTCGCGCTCAGCCGCCGCCAGCACGTCCTCGCCCGGCTCGATCAAACCCTTGGGCAGCGACAGCTCGTAGGCGTCGGTACCGCCGCAATACTCTTCCACCAACACCGCGTGGTCGGCATCGAGCATCGCCACAATCATCACTGCGCCGTACCCCGGGCCCTTGCCCGCCAAACGCTCGTAGGTGCGCTCCACGCCATTGGAAAAACGCAGCTTCAGTTCTTCCACGCAAAACAAGCGGCTGGTGGCGACGATCCGTCGATCGAGTATGGTGGGTTTCTGGCGCATAAACGGCTCCCTGGGCGATAGCAGGCTACTATACCCGGCCTATTCTGAATGTTTATGGCGGATATCCGATTACCGCTGGAGAAGTTTTATGGCCTTGCTGCCCTGGCACGAGATCGACACGGTGCTGCTGGACATGGACGGCACCCTGCTGGATCTGCATTACGACAACCATTTCTGGATGGAACACCTGCCCCAGCGCTACGCCGAACTGCATGGCGTGAGCCGGGCCATGGCCGAGATGGAACTGCAACCGTTGTTCGAACGCAACGCCGGCCAATTGCAGTGGTACTGCCTGGATTTCTGGAGCACAGAGCTGAAATTGCCGGTGCGCGAACTGAAACTGGAAACCGCGCACCTGATCGCCCTGCGCCCGGATGCCGATACCTTCCTGGCGGCAATCCAGCGAGCCGGCAAGCGCGTGGTGATGATCACCAATGCCCACCGCGACTCGTTGTCCCTGAAGCTGGAACGCATCGAGCTCGCCCCTTATTTCGAGCGCTTGATCAGCTCCCACGACTACGGCTTCCCTAAGGAAAACCCGCAATTCTGGGACGCGCTGAAAGCTGACCTGGACTTCGACCCGGCTCGCAGCCTGTTCATTGACGACACCCTGCCGGTGTTGCGCAGTGCCCGGGATTTCGGTGTGGCACACCTGCTGGCCGTCAGCGAGCCGGACAGCCGCAAGGGGCCGAAGGATACGGGGGAGTTCGCGGCGCTGAAGGATTATCGGGATCTGATTGCAGGGCTTTGAACAGCGTTGCGCCCAATCGCGAGCAGGCTCCCACAAGGGATCTTCGGTTCCAGCGATCCCTGTGGGAGCGAGCCTGCTCGCGATTGGGACTATACGGTCCCGAGCCTACTCAGGAATGCGCAACGACTGCCCTGGATAGATCAGGTCCGGGCTCTTGAGCATCGGCTTGTTGGCCTCGAAGATTTTCATGTACTGGTTCGCATCGCCATAGAAATGCTTGGCAATCTTACTCAAGGTGTCGCCGCTTTTGACCGTCACGAATCTGGCCTCCTTGGCGACCGGACCGGTTACCGTGATCTGATCGTCGACACCGCTGATACCGATCACATTACCCAACGCCAACAGGATCTTTTCCTTCTCTTCCTGACTTGCGGCTTCACCCGTGGCTACGACTTTTTCGCCCTCGACTTTCACCTGGATCTTCGAAGTATCAATGCCTGTCAGTGCGTCTTTCACGTGCCGGGTCAGCGCTTCACCATTGGCCTGTGCCTTGTCGGGTGTCAACGCATCAAGAATTTTCTCACCGGCATCTTTCAAAAAACTGAAAAGGCTCATCGTATTCTCTCCCTGGGTTTGAATGTCCAGACGTAACAGACTAGACCCAAACGAAACGAACCTCGTTCCCGGCCGACCAATGACCGCGCCACGTGCAGGCGCTAGAATCCAAATCTCCCCGCGCCCTGGAGCGAAGATGGACATCAAGCAGCTGAAATTTCTCATCGCGCTGGACGAAACCCGCCACTTCGGCCAAGCCGCCGCACGCTGTCACATCACCCAACCCACCTTGTCGATGCGCCTGCGCAGCCTTGAAGAGGAGCTTGACTTGCCACTGGTCAATCGTGGCCAACGCTTCGAAGGCTTCACCGCACCGGGGGAACGGGTGCTGGCCTGGGCGCGAACGGTGCTGGCGGCCTATGACGGCCTGCAGGCCGAAGCGGCAGCCTGCCGTGGCAATCTGGCCGGTACCCTGCGCCTGGGCGTGGTGCCCCTGTCCGATTTCGACCCGCTGTCGATGATGCAACGGCTGCATGCCGAGCACCCCGAGCTGCATTTCGAACTGTCGTCCCTGAGCTCCGAACAGATCCTCGAACAACTGGCAAGCAACCGCATCGACCTGGGCGTTTCCTACCTGGAGCGCCTGGACAACGAACGCTTCGAATCCCTGCCGTTCAGTCCTACTCGCATGGGCCTGCTGTACGACCAGCGCTTTTTCTTCTTCGGTGAACAACCACTGACCTGGGAAGCACTGATCGAACTCCCCCTCGGTATGCTCACCAGCGGCATGCACTTTCGGCAGTCCATCGATCACAACTTCCACAGCCGCAACCTCGCGCCCCGTCCACTGTTGCAGACCGACGCCGTGCATCAGCTCCTGCAAGCCGTACATGGTGGACTGTGCTGCGCGGTGATGCCATTGAACAGCGGCCTGGATGTCCTGACCGAAGACCTGCGCATGCAGCCCATCGTCGACGCGCAGACACTGGTCCCGCTGGGGCTCATCATGCGCCGCGGTGCCCCGCGCTCGGCGTTGGCGGAGGCCTGTTTCGCCCTCTATCAGAAATCAACAGTAACATCTTGATCGACGTCATCTATCGAAAGATCGGTAATAGCGATTAGACGTGGCAGATTGCCGCATTTAGTCTTGTCACTATTCGAACCGTTGGTGATGCCATGAAAGCCAAGCCTCCGGCCTGTCCGGTGCCCGCCGCGCAAACACCCGCGCCCAGCGCCAGCCAGAGCTACCACTACAGCAATCTGGACCACGTCCAAACGCAGAGCACGGAGCTCGCCGAGGAAGTGGCGTTGGCGATCGCCTATAACGGCATCAGCCAGGCAGTCATGCTGGTCACACCCACCGATCTTGAGGATTTCATCATCGGTTTCAGCTTGGGCAGCGGCATCATCGAAGATTCGTCGGACATCTATGACCTGCAACTGAGCGGCACCGGCTCCGCACAATATGCCCAGGTGACCATCGCCAACCGCGCCTTCTGGAACCTCAAGCAACAGCGCCGGCAACTGGCCGGTACCAGCGGCTGCGGGCTCTGCGGCGTGGAAGCCGTGGAACAGGCGTTGCCAGACCTGAAAGTGCTGCCCGGCGCAGCGCTGCCACCTGCGCAATGGCTCGATGGCCTACGCCAGCGCATCGGCCAGTTCCAACCCTTGGGCCAACACTGCGGCGCGGTACACGCGGCGCTGTTCATGAATGGCCAGGGCGAACTGCTGCTGGGCCGCGAAGACATAGGCCGCCACAACGCCCTCGACAAGCTGATCGGCGCCTTGGTCCGCCAACAGATTCCGGTGGCCGATGGCGTGGCGATCGTCACCAGTCGCTGCAGTCTCGAACTGATCCAGAAAGTGTTGCGCGCCGGCATCCAGACCCTGGTCAGCCTGTCGTCTCCCACCGGCCTTGCGGTGCAGTGGGCCCGCAAACACAACCTCAATCTTATCCACCTGCCGCAAAAAAGTGCGCCGCGGGTCTATAGCCCTGCGATGGAGAAACACGCGTGAGCAAGCATCAACAAGTCGACCAGAAACCCGTACCGCGCTATAAGCCTTACAAAGGCCCGGCCGGTGGTTGGGGGGCGCTGATCAGCGTTACCCAGGCCTGGCTGACCAGCGATAACGCGCTGAAAAACCTGCGCATGATGCTCAAGACCAACCAGAACGGTGGCTTCGACTGCCCGGGCTGCGCCTGGGGCGACTCGCCGGAAAGCGGCATGGTCAAGTTCTGCGAAAACGGCGCCAAGGCGGTGAACTGGGAAGCGACCAAACGCCGTGTCGACGCTGCATTTTTCGCCCGGCACAGCGTCACTTCATTGCTGGAGCAGAGCGACTACTGGCTCGAATACCAGGGCCGCCTGACCGAGCCGATGAGCTACGACGCCGAAACCGATCGCTACAAACCCATCAGCTGGGAAGCGGCGTTTACCCTCATCGGCAAGCACTTGAAAGGACTGTCCAGCCCGAACCAGGCCGAGTTCTACACCTCCGGCCGGGCCAGCAACGAAGCGGCCTACCTGTATCAATTGTTCGTGCGCGCTTTCGGCACCAACAACTTCCCCGACTGCTCGAACATGTGCCACGAGGCCAGCGGTGTGGCGCTGTCCCAGAGTGTCGGCGTGGGCAAGGGCACGGTGACCTTCGACGATTTCGAGCACTCCGACGCGATTTTCGTCTGGGGCCAGAACCCAGGGACCAACCACCCAAGAATGCTCGAACCGCTGCGCGAAGCAGTGAAGCGCGGGGCCCAGGTGGTCTGCATCAATCCACTCAAAGAGCGTGGCCTGGAGCGCTTCCAGCATCCGCAGAACCCGTTCGAGATGCTCACCAACGGTAACAAACCCACCAACACCGCGTTTTTCCGCCCGGCCCTGGGCGGCGACATGGCCATCTTGCGCGGCATGGCGAAATTCCTGCTGCAATGGGAACGTGAAGCGCAAAAAGCCGGCGCTCCTGCCGTGTTCGACCACGTCTTTCTCAACGAGCACAGTGCCAACGTGCTGGAATACCTGGCCGTGGTCGACGACACCCCATGGGAGCAGATCGTCGAGCAGTCGGGCCTGACCCTGGTGGAAATCGAGCAGGCGGCGCGTATGTACGCCAACAGCAAGAACGTGATCATGTGCTGGGCGATGGGCATCACCCAGCATCGCCATTCGGTGGCGACCATCCAGGAGATCGCCAACCTGATGATGCTGCGCGGCAATATCGGCCGGCCCGGCGCGGGCTTGTGCCCGGTTCGCGGCCATAGCAACGTGCAGGGCGACCGGACCATGGGAATCAACGAGCGCCCACCCGCCGCATTTCTCGACACACTGGAGCGGCGCTTCCAATTCAAGGTACCGCGGGAGAACGGCCACAACGTGGTCGAGGCGATCCATGCCATGGCCGCGGGCCAGGCGAAAGTCTTCATCGGTCTGGGCGGCAACTTCGCCCAGGCCACCCCGGACAGTCACCGGACTTTCCAGGCCCTGAGCAACTGCGACCTGACCGTACAGATCAGCACCAAGCTCAACCGCAGCCATCTGGCCCATGGGAAGGAAGCGTTGATCCTGCCGTGCCTGGGTCGCACCGACATCGACCGGCAAGCCGCTGGCTCGCAAGCGGTTACCGTGGAAGACTCTTTCAGCATGGTCCACGCCTCCAATGGGCAATTGGAACCCCTGTCGAACCAGATGCGTTCCGAGCCCTGGATCATTGCCGGCATGGCCGCCGCCACCCTGGGTGAGCGTCCGGTGGATTGGAACTGGCTGGTGGCCGACTACAACCGCATCCGCGACCTGATCGCCGATACCGTTCCCGGCTTCAAGAACTTCAACGAGAAATTGCACAACCCTGGCGGCTTCTACCTGGGCAACAGCGCCAGTGTACGTCGCTGGAACACCCCTTCGGGCCGCGCCAACTTCAAGCCCAACCGGTTACCGGCTGACCTGGTGCATGAGCGCACCCGCGCCACCGGTCAGTTGCCGGACCTGATCCTGCAATCCATGCGCTCCCACGACCAGTACAACACCACCATCTACGGCCTCAACGACCGTTATCGTGGTGTGAAAGGCCAACGTGACGTGCTGTTCGTCAATGAAGCCGACATCATTCGCCTGGGCTTCAAACCAGGCCAGAAGGCCGATATCGTCTCGCTCTGGGATGACGGTCGCGAGCGACGGGTCAAGGGGTTTACCCTGCTGGCATTCGACATTCCTGCCGGCCAGGCCGCGGCCTACTACCCGGAAGTGAATCCATTGGTGCCGCTGGAAAGCACTGGCGACGAAAGCGATACCCCAACCTCGAAGTTCGTGGCAATCCGTTTGGAGGCGGCGAGCGAAGAGGGGTTGATCCTGGCCAGATCGGCCTGACCATCGCTTTTCATTCGCCCACAAAAAAGGCCGTTTTTTATAGAAAACGGCCTGTCCGAAGTAGCTAAAGACCGGCGCAAATACATTAAGTTCCGAAGAGAAAACAATAACTTAGAGAATTGTGCACAAGTCGTGCTACTCGTCGGATTTCGATTGTCACCAAGCGAAGCCAGCCTCAGGATCGCGCCGTCATCCCTTTGAGGCTCCTCTATGAAGTTCTCCTCCATTCTCTTGTTGTCCCTCGGCCTGGTCAGTGGCGTCGCGTCTGCCGGCGGTACCGCCGAAGCAGGTGTCGGCGGCGCATTGGGCGGGGTTTTGGGTTCGGTCGTCGGCCAGTCCCTGGGCGGCAATACCGGTTCGACCATCGGTGCGGCCCTGGGCGGCGCTGGCGGTAGTGCCGTCGGCGCAGACAAGCACAGCCGTGGCGAAGCGGCGATCGGCGGCGCACTGGGTGCAGCCGGCGGTAACGTGGTCGGCCGCAGCGTGGGTGGCAGCACTGGCAGCCTGATCGGTGCAGCGGCAGGCGGTGGCGCCGGCGGCGCACTGGGTAACTACATGGGCAAGGACGATGACGATGATCGTCGCTATGAAGGTCGCCGTGGTGACCGCCGCTACTACCGTGACGGCCATCCGGGTCGCGGCCATGCGTACGGGCATCGCAAGCATCACCACCGCCACTACCGCGACTGATAGCTGACTGATGCCAGCCGCTGAAAATCGCAGCCTACCGCTCGCCGGAGGCTGCGATTTTTCGTTTCAAACCACCAACTGCTCCAGGACCGCACGCAGGCGATCCGGAATCGCCACCGGCCGATTCGACGCCCGATCCACGAACACATGGACAAAGCGCCCCGCTGCGCAGGCCTCTTCCTCGCCCGCCTTGAACACAGCCAGTTCATATTGCACCGAACTGCTGCCCAATTTTCCGACCCGCAGGCCCACTTCAATTCGCTCGGGAAATGCGATGGACGCAAAGTAGTCGCAGGCCGAACTCACCACAAACGCCACGACCTCCCCACCCTGGATATCCAAGCCGCCAACCTCGATCAGATAGGTGTTCACCGCCGTATCGAAGAAGCTGTAGTAGGTGACGTTATTGACGTGACCGTACACGTCGTTGTCATGCCAGCGCGTGGTGATGGCTTGTAGATAAGGGTATTCGGTACGTTGGGGCATCAGTTTCCCTTTTCGGTTGTCAGTGATCGTTGCGAGATGGCTACCGTTGCGCGAATCCCTTGCTCTGCGCCGCAAGCTCCCCGATCAGGCGTGCAGGTCTCCACTGGTCCCCCTGCTTCGTCTCGAGCTCCAGCAATCGCGCGTGGATATCCTCAAGCCCTTGCTGGTCAGCCCAGGCCATCGGACCACCTTTGTCCGCCGGAAACCCGTAGCCGTTGAGATACACCAGATCGATGTCGTGTGCCGACCCGGCAATGCCCTCCTGGAGGATCTTCGCCCCCTCGTTGACCAGTGCCAGCAGGCAACGCTCGAGAATTTCCCCGCTGCCGATTTCCCGACGCTGGAAACCCAGTTCTTCACTAACCCGCTGCACCAGCGCATCGACTTCTACGTCATGCTCGGCCTGCCGGCTGCCGGGCTCGTAGTGATAGTACCCGTTGCCGCTTTTCTGGCCGAACCGCCCGAGCTCGCACAGGCGATTGTCCACCTGCACCTCGGGCGCATCCTGGCCTTTGCCGGCCAGTTCCCGCGCCCGCCACTCCAGGTCGATCCCGACCACGTCGTACATCCGGAACGGCCCCATGGCGAAGCCGAAACCCTGTAGCGCCGCATCGACCTGATGGGGAAAGGCGCCCTCCAGTAACATTTTGCGGGCTTCCAGCACATAAGGGTGAAGCATCCGGTTGCCGATGAACCCGTGGCAATTGCCCGACACCACACTGACCTTGCCCATGCGGTTGCCCAATGCGAGGGCGGTGTCCAGCACCGCTCTGGAGGTCTGTGCGCCGCGCACGATTTCCAACAGCTTCATGATGTGCGCCGGACTGAAGAAATGCAGCCCCAGGACCTGGCTTGGGCGGCGCGTGACGGTGGCAATGGCGTCGATATCCAGGGCCGACGTGTTGCTCGCCAGAATCGCCTCAGGCTTGAGCAGGCCATCCAACTGGCGGAAGATCTGCTGCTTGAGTTCAAGATTCTCATAAACCGCTTCGATCACCAGGTCCACCTCTCGGATCGCCGCGTAGTCGCTTGCCCTGGTCACTCTGGCGATCCGGGCATCGGCTTCCCCCTGGTCAATACGGCCCTGGCGCACACCATGGGCGTAGGTCTCAGCTACGGCTGCCAGCGCCTGCTCGAGCATCTGCGGATTGTTATCGACCCAGCGCACCGTCACGCCGGCATTGGCCAGGCACATCACAATGCCCCGCCCCATGGTGCCTGCACCGATCACAGCGGCGTGCTCAATCATCTGGCTCATGTCTGTTCTCTCGTCGGCGATCCAAAGACAGCCTTCACCTTAGTCAGCCGCAGACTGTTTTTGAAATTTATTCGTGTGATGAACGGCATTCAGCGGATGGATGCAGCTCACAGGTGCGCTTACCTGCCTGCCATGAGGTGATACAAATCCGGGCACTTTGATGCCTCGTTCCGGCACCGCTCCCGGGTTAAGGTGCACCGTCAATTCACGCGACACATCGGGCCAGGAGGCCCGGTGATCAAGAGCTCTGTTCAAGGACCGAACCATGCCACACCTGTTTTCCGCGCTACGCGCCCTGGCCATCACGTCAGCGTCACTGCTGGCCGGCTGCTTGAGCATTCCTGAACAAACCGGCGTGGAACCGGCCGTGTTCGAAACCCCCGAGTATCTCGCGCAACGAGGCCTGTCCGTCGTAAAGGCTTCGGCTTTGTATGCACGTGGCGGCACCGGCCAGGACGTGACCGTGGCGCTGGTCGACTCGGGACTCAACGCCCATCTGCAAGAGTTCGAAGGCAGGTTGAATGATCCGGGATACGACTATGTCGAGGATCGTCCCCACACGGTTGACCGCGTCGGCCACGGCACCCAGATGGCGGGCATCCTCGCCGCCAACAAGGACAATCAGGGCATGCATGGGATCGCCTTCAACGCCCGGCTGATCCCCTTTCGCTTTGGCGACGACAACGAGCCGTTTTTCTTCGACAGCGAAATTGCCAGATCCTGGCAAAGTGGCTTTGACAAGGGCGCCCGGCTGTTCAACAACTCGTGGGCCAACGCCATCCCTGCAACCGAAATCACCGAAGCACGTTACAACCAGGTGATGCCTGACTCACTGGGCGTCGCCCGAAAGCTGGTATCGGAAGGTGCAGTATTTGTCTTTCCGACCGGCAATGAACTCAAGCGCCAGCCCCTGGCAGAACCGGGCTTGCCACTGGCGTTGCCTGAGCTGGAAAAGGGCTGGATCGCCGTCGTGGCACTGAAGAGCGACGGCAGCGCCATCAATGGCAAATCCAATTATTGCGGGGTCGCGGCAGCCTGGTGCATCGCCGTTCCCGGTGGGGACGCAGGCGCTCAGGCAGGCCTGCTCACCGTTGCCAAGGATGGACGTTACGTACCCACCGCCGGCACCTCCCCGGCTGCCGCGCTGGTCACCGGCGCATTGGCTGCACTGCAGAGCCGTTATCCACAACTCAGTCCGCAGCAAGTACGCGAGCACCTGCTGGCAACCAGCAATCGCACGGGTATCTACGCCAATAGCGAGGCCTATGGGCGAGGGTTGATGGACCTTGAAGCGGCGTCTCTGCGCACTCCTGCATCAATGGTTGATTGATAAACTTTCAAAGGGAAAAACCATGTCGCACAAACTCACCATCCTCTTCATCACCTCCCTGCTGTTGGGCGGATGCATGAGAGTCCCCGAAATACCGCCCCTGCTTGCCCACGACAAAGCCCAGACCGTGATGCCTGCGATCTCGTCATTGCCTGGCTGACCTGCGCAACGGCCGGTTTCGCTCAGCAAGTATTTGATGATAGGGCCGTGATCCATTACGGCCTTATCAGAAGCAGCCTACCGCTTCTTGGGCCATGCCTACAGAGCACGTGTAGGACCTAACGGAGATTTACGCGGAAAACAGGACAGCGAGCAGGCATCAGGAATAAGGCGCTTATCGAGCGTCAGACGCCGGTAAACGTCCTACGCAACCTGTCCCTCCAGGCCATATTGCGATCCCTGAATAGAGCTCTCTATAGTCCATGGCGCGATTCAAACGTCGTACCGAAGAGGCTCAAATGCAACCATCCAACCCGCCTGTCGAGCAATACCAGCGGCTCAACAGCACTCCTGTGCTGGTCATCGACACCGAGGCCGATCTCCAGCACCTCTGCGACGCCGCCGCCCAACGAATCCAAGCCTCCAGCGATCTGCTCGAAACCCTGCATTGTCTTTGCTTCGAGCATGCCGATGTAAAGGACATCCCCAGCATCGTCCATGCGCTTTATCTGTTGGTGCAGGATGGCAGCGAACTGCTGGAGGTGGTGCGGCAGCGATTGCGCTAGGCATCAGGGTGGACCTTGAGCTTGTCCTGGAAGTAGCTGAGTACTTTCGGGTCAACCAAAAGGATGCGCAGGGCATCATTTCGCAGTTTAAAGAGGTCGTCAGCCAATGGTCCGTATTGGCTGGAGCCTTGGGGTTGTCCAAGCGTGATCAGGACAGCATGGCACCCGCCTTCCACCTCTCCTCACACAAATAGCCGCCCATAAAAAACCGCCCCAAAGGGCGGTTTTTTATGGCTGACCAAACCTTACAACTGCGGACCGGCAGCCTTGATCGCGTCGCTCACTTCGAACTTCTTGAAGTTCTCGATGAACAGGCCAGCCAAGGCCTTGGCGGCTTCGTCGTAGGCAGCCTTGTCGCCCCAGGTGTTGCGTGGGTTCAACAGGCCGGTCTCGACGCCCGGAACGGCCAACGGCACGTCCAGATTGATGATGTCCAGGTGTTCGGTTTCGGCACCAATCAGCGCACCGCTCTGGATCGCCGCGATCACCGCACGGGTGGTCGGGATGTTGAAGCGTTTTCCGACACCATAGCCACCGCCGGTCCAGCCGGTGTTGACCAGATAGACCTTGGAGCCGAAACCACGGATACGCTTGATCAGCAGTTCCGCGTATTCACCGGCCGGGCGCGGGAAGAACGGCGCGCCAAAGCAGGTGGAGAAGGTCGACTTGATACCGCTGCCCGAACCCATTTCGGTCGAGCCTACCAACGCGGTGTAACCCGACAGGAAGTGGTAGGCGGCTTGCTCTTCGCTGAGAATCGACACCGGTGGCAGCACGCCGGTCAGGTCGCAGGTCAGGAAGATCACGGCGTTAGGCTCGCCACCGAGGTTTTTCGGTGCGCGTTTTTCGATCAGCTCGCGCGGATAGGCAGCGCGGCTGTTCTGGGTCAGGCTGTCGTCGGCATAGTCGGCTTTCTTGGTGACCGGATCCAGGACGACGTTTTCCAGTACGGCACCGTGCTGGATGGCTTTCCAGATCACCGGCTCGTTCTTCTCCGACAGGTCGATGCACTTGGCATAGCAACCGCCTTCGATGTTGAAGACCACACCCACGCCCCAGCCGTGCTCGTCGTCACCGATCAGGTAGCGGCTTTCGTCGGCGGACAGGGTGGTCTTGCCGGTGCCCGACAGACCGAAGAACAGGGTCACATCACCCTCTTCGCCCATGTTCGCGGCGCAGTGCATCGGCAGTACATCAACCGCCGGCAGCAGGAAGTTCTGGACGGAGAACAGGGCTTTCTTCATTTCACCGGCGTAGCGCATGCCGGCGATGAGGACTTTCCTGGCCGCGAAGTTGATGATCACGGTACCGTCGGAGTTGGTGCCGTCACGCGCTGGCTCGCAAACGAAGTTCGGCGCGTTGAGGATCTGCCATTCATCCTTGCCACCGGCGTTGTATTGCTCAGGGTTGATGAACAGGCAACGACCGAACAGATTGTGCCAGGCCGTCTCGGTGGTCATCTTGACCGGCAGGTAGTGCGCAGGATCGGAACCTACATGGACGTGGGACACGAAACGCTCGCGCTCGCCCAGGTAGGCTTCAACGCGCTTCCACAGGGCATCGAACTTGTCGGCCGGGAACTTGCGGTTGATCGGGCCCCAGGCAATGGCGTTCTGGGTGGTCGGTTCTTCTACGATGAAACGGTCGGCTGGCGAGCGACCGGTACGGTGACCAGTACGAACAACCAGCGCGCCAGTATCGGCAAGCTCGCCTTCACCGCGATTCAGGGCTTCTTTGACCAGATCATCGACACTCAGATCGGTGTACACGGCGTTATTGGCTTGCGTCATGTGGTTCCCCATCGGCCCTTGGCCGAGTGCTCCAAACGTTTTGTAGTAGGAAGTCGCGCACTACTACCCGAAAAAAGTGGGCCGGATTATGCCAGAAAAGCCCAAAAAGAGTAGGGCCCTCCCGTCAGTACGGCGTAAATCCGGCGTTTGTCAGGAGATTTACCTGCACTGAACCGATTCAGTGACGAGTATCTGACGGTGCCTCGACACCCGCTCCGGCGAACAATTGCGCAACGTCCGCCCCATCGAACAGGTAACGCTCATTGCAAAACTGACAATCGATCTCGATGGCACCGCCATGCTCGATGACCAGATGCTGCGCATCTTCCAGACCCAGACTGACCAGCGCATTGCCGGATCGTTCACGAGAGCAACTGCATTGGAAGCGCACCGGCAACTCGTCGAACAGACGCACGGCTTCTTCGTGGTAGAGACGACGCAGTACCGTTTCGTTGTCCAGGCTCAGCAGCTCGTCGGCGTTCAAGGTGCTGGCCAGAGCCGTGACGTGCTGCCAGCTGGCCTCACGTTCTTCCGGGTCACGGATGCGGTCGACGGGCAATTGTTGCAGCAGCAGGCCGCGGGCGCGCCGTCCGTCGGCATAGAGCCAGAACCTGGTATTGGTCTGCTGGGACATGACGAAGTAATTGGTGAAGCATTCGGCCAGGGACGCACCGTCGAGATCGACAATGCCCTGGTAGCGCTTGCCATGGGTCGGATCGACCGTCAGGGCCAGCACACCATTGGGCATCAGGTCGGCCAGCGCCGCGCCTGGGGCGATCTGATCGGCGTGATAGCGGGCCAGGCCCCGGATCTCACGTTCGCTGGAGCATTCGATCATCAGCATCGGAACCGGCCCTTCGGAGCGGGCCTGGAGGATCAGCAAGCCATCGAATTTCAACGTACCGATCAACAGCGACGCCGCCGCCATCAACTCACCGAGCAGTTGCGCGACCGGCTCCGGATAGGGGTGCTTGGCAAGGACTTCGGCATAGCTACGCTCCAACGCCACCAGTTCGCCACGGGCGTCGATGTCATCAAAGATGAAACGTTGGGTGCAGTCATTATCCGGTAAATCAGTCATAAGGATGGGTATCTGAGGTGATGGCAAAGGATGTCGAACATTTTATGGGCATTCGAAGGTGGTTCCAAGCAAGGGAGGGACAGCCGCACCGTTCGTTGCATCCAATACCTTTCTGTGGCGTTTCGCTAAATCCCCTCGCCACAGTAGATCCTCCAGACAATGCGCATTGTTCTGGAAGCGTTTTTATTCGCTGTTGCTGCCGCGGAACTTGAACAGATCCCGACGCTGTTTCTTGCTCGGCTTGCCGTCGGTACTGACCCCCAGGGCTCCGGCCTTGCATTGAGCAGCGGCGGCTTCGCGCCTGGCAATGCTGGCTTCGGTTTCACGATACAGGGTCTGCGCCTCAGGTGCCCCACGCCGCACGATCGACAGGGCCTCGACCACTACGGTCTTTTCATCGAACCCGGCGCGAATGACGTACTCATCACCGATGCGCGGCTCTTTGCCCGGCTTGCAACGTTCGCCCCGATGGTGAACCTTGCCGCTTTCGATGGCGGCCTTGGCAAGCGCACGTGTTTTATAAAATCGTGCCGCCCACAACCACTTATCGAGACGGACCTTGTCGTCCTCTTCCTGTTTTTGTGTCACTGCAATTCCTCTTTCTGCCAATAGCCAGAACTGTACTACCGTTTTTGTCGGGCGCACGAATTCGCGCCGACAGATAGAATGCCGACCGAACCGGCCCTTCCGGCAAATCTTGCGCTGAAATCAAGTGCATGAATCAGCCAGACAGGCCACTGGATAACTGTCGCCATTTTGTGATTATTCTGTACGAATGCCGCGACTCGCAGGTTCGCTGATCCGAAGTACCGATCACAGGTTGTTTCTATTGAAGACTTTTGACCATTTGACCGTTGTCGGTCTACGCGAGTGGGTGGCGCTCCCGGACCTGGGAGTCGCGGGCCTACGGGCAAAAATAGACACCGGTGCCAGTACCTCCAGTCTGCACGCCACCGATATCGAGCCATTCGAGCGTGACGGTGAAAAATGGGTACGCTTCACTGCGCACCTGGGCACGGTGGTACAACTGCGTCATCGCCGCTGCGAAGCCCCGCTGGTGGCGCGCAAAACGATCAAAAGCTCCAACGGACATGCCCAGGTCCGCTACGTGATCAGCACCACGCTGGCACTCGGGGATCGGATCTGGCGGGTCGAATTCACTCTGGCTTGCCGCAAGTCCATGCGCTATCGCCTGCTGTTGGGTTCCAAGGCCTTGATCGACGGCCAACTGGTGGTCAATCCAGGCATCAAATATGTTCAAGACAAGCCGGCATTCCCGGTATCCACTACCCCTGCCACAGGTGTTGCATGA
This sequence comes from Pseudomonas sp. SJZ078, assembly GCF_007828255.1. Classification (NCBI taxonomy): domain Bacteria; kingdom Pseudomonadati; phylum Pseudomonadota; class Gammaproteobacteria; order Pseudomonadales; family Pseudomonadaceae; genus Pseudomonas; species Pseudomonas sp. SJZ078. Next base: position 37,956 of record NZ_VIUG01000032.1, read on the forward strand.
AGATCGCTGTGCTGTCGCGTAATCCGCGTCTGTATTCCACTCGTCGCCTGGTTGAGGCCGGGACAGAGCGTGGCCATGAAATGGTGGTGATCGACACCCTGCGCGCCTATATGAATATCGCCAGCCACAAGCCCCAGATCCATTACCGGGGCCAACCACTGGAGGGGTTCGATGCGGTGATCCCGCGCATCGGTGCATCCGTGACCTTCTATGGCTGCGCCGTACTGCGCCAGTTCGAAATGATGGGGGTATTCCCTCTCAACGAATCCGTGGCAATCGCCCGCTCCCGGGACAAGCTGCGCTCGCTGCAATTGCTGTCGCGGCGTGGTATCGGCCTGCCGGTCACCGGTTTTGCTCATTCACCTGACGACATTCCGGATCTGATCGCGATGGTCAATGGCGCACCGCTGGTCATCAAGGTACTGGAAGGTACCCAGGGTATCGGCGTGGTCCTGTGCGAAACCGCGACGGCGGCAGAGTCGGTGATTGAAGCATTCATGGGCCTCAAACAGAACATCATGGTCCAGGAATACATCAAGGAAGCTGGCGGCGCGGACATCCGCTGCTTCGTGGTCGGCGACAAGGTCATCGCTTCGATGAAGCGTCAGGCCCGGCCTGGGGAATTTCGCTCCAACCTGCATCGCGGTGGCAGCGCCAGCCTGATCAAGATCACCCCGGAAGAACGCATGACCGCCCTGCGCGCCGCAAAAGTCATGGGCCTGGCCGTGGCGGGTGTCGACATTCTGCGATCCAATCACGGCCCGTTGGTGATGGAGGTCAATTCCTCGCCTGGCCTGGAAGGCATCGAAACCACCACGAACAAGAACGTGGCGGGAATCATCATCGAGCATCTGGAAAAGAATGGCGGGCCGAACATGACCCGGACCAAGGGCAAGGGGTAGGAGCAGTTGCGAGCTTCAAGCTTCAAGCAGAAGCCAATCAGCTTGTAGCTTGCCGCTCGTAGCTCGCCGCTGCTTCTATACCGCATCCCTAGGCAGCATCAACCCCAACGGCAACCGCACCCGCGCTTCGAGCCCGCCGCCGACGCGGTTGCGCAGCTCGACGTTGCCACCGTGCATCGAGGCAATGCGCTTGACGATCGCCAGGCCCAACCCCGTGCCCTTTCCGCCCCGGGCACGGTCGCCACGGGTGAAGGGATTGAAAATGGCCTCCAGCTCCGACGGATCGATGCCGGCGCCACGGTCCATGACGCTCAGCACCACATAGGGCGCGTTGGTGTCGCCAGAGACATAAGCCGCTACCTCGACGCCAGCCCCGGCGTGGTTCAGGGCGTTGCCGATCAGGTTGTTCAGCAGCCGCTTCATCGACACCCGGCGCAACGGGAACGGCTGGATCGGCTCCAACTGCAGGTGCACCTTTTCATCGCCCTGGTTATAGGGCGCGACCACTTCCCGTACCAACTCGCTGAGATCCACTTCCTCCACCGACTCGTCGCGTCCGTCGCGAATGAACGCCAGGAACTGGTCGAGAATCGCATCCATGTCTTCGATATCACGGACCATTTCATGGGTCAGGTCGGTGCGCTCGCCCATCAGCTCCAGCGACAGCCGCAACCGGGTCAGCGGCGTGCGCAGATCATGGGAGACCCCGGCGAGCATCAGCTCCCGCTCGCGTCCGGCCTGCTCGACATCCTCGGCCATCTGGTTGAAGGCCCGATACACTTCGGTCATTTCGCTGGGCGTGTCACTGATGGGCAACCGCACGCTACGCCCCTGGCCCAACTGTCGGGCCGCGTAGACCAGGCGTTTCAACGGTTGGTTGAGCTGGCTGACGAAGATCCATGCCGACGCGGTCGACAACAGACCGATGGCCAGGAACCAGCCCAGCACGTTCCAGATTTTCTGGCCACGCAGGGGATGCGGGTACAACGGCACCTTCAGCCAGCCATCCCCCAGGCTTGGGGCACGCACCCACAATGCCGGGGGCGAATGCATTCTCAGGCGCACCTCGGTATCGGTGCCCAGTTCGGCCTGCATCTGCCGTTGATAGATTTCACTGTAGGGCCAGTGCTGTTCGCCTTCGGGCACTCCTGCACCGACCACCCGGATCAGCGTCGCCGCCTCGGCGATCTTCGCCCGATTGGTTTCATCGGCAGCCCAGTAGGCGCGCAGGGTCAGGGCAACGCCGTGACTGTACTGGCGGTCCACCAGGACATCTTCGTTCATCAGCAGGTAGACCAACGTCAGCGCCTTGGAAAAGAGCACGACGATCAGCACCAGCCAGAGGGTGCGGGAAAAGAAACTCTGGGGGAACCAAACCGGGGTTTTCATGGATAACCGCTACACACTTGCAGGAGCGAGCGATGCTCGCATACTGATGGACCGCGAGTCGCCTGGAAGAAACTCAACCTGCCAGGCCACCCGCTCCTACAAATCGCCGATCACTTGCTGGCGGCACCATCCGGCACGAATACATAGCCTACGCCCCAGACGGTCTGGATATAGCGCGGCTTTGAAGGGTCAGGCTCGATCATCCGACGCAGGCGGGAAATCTGTACATCGATGGAGCGCTCCAGCGCATCCCACTCGCGCCCACGGGCCAGATTCATGAGCTTGTCCCGGGTCAGCGGTTGACGGGCGTTCATCACCAGGGCCTTGAGCACGGCGAACTCACCGGTGGTCAGCATGTGGATTTCATCACCACGCTTGAGCTCACGGGTGGCCAGGGACAGCTCGTAATCACCGAAAGTCACGCTTTCATCTTCGCTGCCTGGCGCTCCAGGCACCGGGGCCGACTGACGACGAAGAACCGCCTTGACCCGGGCCATGAGTTCGTCGGGGTTGAACGGCTTGGCCAGGTAATCGTCGGCGCCCAATTCCAGGCCCTTGATACGGCTCAACTCGTCGCCCTTGGCAGTGAGCATGATGATCGGGATCTGGTTGTTCGCGCCGCGCAAGCGGCGGCAGGCTGTCAAGCCGTCCTCGCCAGGCAGCATCAGGTCGAGCACCACCAGGTTGAAGACTTCACGGGCCAGCAGCCGATCCATCTGTTCGGTATTGGGTACGGTGCGGGCCCGATAGCCCTTGCTGACGAAAAAACGCTCCAGCAGGCTGCTCAGCCCCGGGTCGTCGTCAACAATCAGAATTTTTTCGCCTTCAGCAGTTTGTGCAGTGCTGCTCATAGGAAGCTCCTTTGATCTCGGCGCGCATTATGGCCTAGCTGCCGTTATACGCACCGTGTGCATTGTTAGCAGATTTTTCCTCCATCTCCACCCATACGGGTATCGGACCTACAGACCCTGACACCCCGAAAGCCGCAACGCTGGTTATAATGCGCGGCCTTTTGTGCCTGGGAATGTCGGATCGTCCCCCTCGATGGGTCTTTTTCCCTCTGGCCAGGCAGCACTTTTTGAATTTCGCGGGTCAACAGGCAGCCTCTCTTGACCCAGGCAGCGGCCCACGCCAGGCCGCTCAACCAGTCTCGCCGAGCCCTGTTCTGCGCCGGCGGGCCTGATTTCATCATTTGTCAGGTGGTTTTATGGACAGCATCAACAGCCGCATCGCCGAGGAACTCGGCGTACGCCCGCAACAGGTCGAAGCGGCCGTCGCGCTACTCGATGAAGGCTCCACGGTGCCTTTTATCGCCCGTTACCGGAAAGAAGTGACCGGCAGCCTCGATGACACTCAACTGCGTCATCTGGAAGAGCGCCTGCGCTACCTGCGTGAACTCGACGAACGGCGTATCAGCATCCTGGCCAGCATTCAGGAACAGGGCAAGCTGACCCCGGCGCTCGAACGCGACATCAAGTTGGCGGACACCAAGACCCGTCTCGAAGACTTGTACCTGCCCTACAAACAGAAGCGCCGCACCAAGGGCCAGATCGCCCTGGAAGCCGGGCTTGGCGAACTGGCCGACGGGCTGTTCAACGACCCGACCCTGGCGCCTGAGGCCGAAGCCGCACGTTTCGTCGATGCCGAAAAAGGCGTGGCAGACGTGAAAGCGGCGCTGGAAGGTGCCAAGTACATCCTCATGGAGCGCTTCGCCGAAGACGCCAACCTACTGGAAAAATTGCGCAACTTCCTGAAACAGGAAGCCATCCTCAGTGCCCGCGTGATTGCAGGCAAGGAAGAGGAAGGGGCGAAGTTCCGGGATTACTTCGAGCACGACGAACCGCTCAAGAACGTGCCGTCCCACCGCGCCCTGGCAATTTTCCGTGGCCGTAACGAAGGCATCCTCAGCTCCGCGTTGAAAGTCGGTGATGAATTGCCCGGCACCATGCACCCCTGCGAAGGCATGATCGGCCAGCAGTTCGGCATCCAGAACCAGAACCGCGCCGCCGACAAATGGCTGGCGGAGGTGGTGCGCTGGACCTGGAAGGTCAAGCTCTACACCCACCTGGAGACCGACCTGTTGGGCGAACTTCGCGACAACGCCGAAACCGAGGCCATCAACGTCTTCGCCCACAACCTGCACGACCTGCTGCTAGCGGCACCGGCCGGCCCACGCGCCACCTTGGGCCTGGACCCGGGCCTGCGTACCGGCTGCAAGGTGGCGGTGGTGGATTCCACCGGCAAGCTGCTGGACCACACGACGGTCTATCCTCACGTCCCGCACAACAAATGGGACCAGACCCTTGCGGTGCTCGCCGCCCTGTGCGCCAAGCATTCGGTGGACCTGATCGCCATCGGCAACGGCACCGCCAGCCGTGAGACGGACAAGCTGGCCGCCGAGCTGATCAAGAAATACCCGGCCATGAAAATGACCAAGGTCATGGTGTCCGAGGCTGGCGCTTCTGTTTACTCGGCGTCGGAACTGGCGTCCAAGGAGTTTCCGGACCTGGACGTGTCGATCCGTGGCGCGGTATCGATTGCCCGTCGCCTGCAGGACCCCCTGGCGGAGCTGGTGAAGATCGACCCGAAATCCATTGGTGTCGGCCAATACCAACACGACGTGTCCCAGTTGAAACTGGCCCGCGGCCTGGACGCCGTGGTGGAAGACTGCGTAAACGCCGTGGGCGTGGACGTGAACACCGCTTCGGTGGCGCTGTTGGCGCGGATCTCGGGCCTCAACGCTACGCTAGCGCAGAACATCGTGACCCACCGCGATGAGCACGGCGCCTTCAAAACCCGCGCCGCGCTGAAGAAAGTCCCGCGCCTGGGGGAAAAAACCTTCGAACAGGCCGCCGGCTTTCTGCGCGTGATGAACGGCGACAACCCGCTGGATTCGTCGGCCGTCCACCCCGAAGCCTATCCGCTGGTGCAACGCATCGCCGCCCAGACCGATCGCGACATCCGTTCGCTGATCGGTGACGCCGCGTTCCTCAAGCGCCTGGACCCGAAGAAATTCACTGACGAGACCTTCGGCCTGCCCACTGTCACCGATATCCTGCAAGAACTGGAGAAGCCCGGCCGTGACCCGCGTCCCGAGTTCAAGACCGCCGAGTTCCAGGAAGGCGTCGAAGACCTCAAGGACCTGCAACCCGGCATGATCCTGGAAGGCGTGGTGACCAACGTCACCAATTTCGGGGCATTCGTCGACATCGGCGTGCATCAGGACGGCCTGGTGCATATCTCCGCCTTGTCGGAGAAGTTCATCAAGGACCCGCGCGAAGCCGTGAAGGCCGGTGACGTGGTGAAAGTGAAGGTCATGGAAGTCGACATCCCGCGCAAACGCGTCGGCCTGTCGATGCGCATGAGCGACACCCCCGGCGAGAAGGTCGACGGTGCCCGTGGCCCGCGTCCAGGCTCGGCGCCGCGCCAGTCGCAAAACACCGCGCCGCGCAAGGAAACCGTCACCGCAGCCCCGGCCAGCAACGCCATGGCCTCGCTGTTCGCCAACGCCAAGCAGTTGAAGAAGCGCTGATGGACGCGCCGGCCGGGCTGGTGGAAAGCGCCTTCTTCAAGCTGCTCGGCTGCCGCCTGCACAGCCTCGGGGACGGGGTAGCGCAAGTCGCCCTGGCCCTGGAGCCGTCGTTGCGCAATCGTGGCGGCAAGCTGCACGGCGGCGCACTGTTCAGCCTGGTGGACATCGCCATGGGCCTGGCTTGTTCCAGTGTCCATGGCTTTGATCAGCAGAGCGCGACCATCGAATGCAAGATCAACTACATTCGTGCCGTGTCCGACGGCGAGGTGCTGTGCACGGCCCGGGTCCTCCATCCAGGCCGACGCACGCTGGTGGTCGAGGCTGACGTGACCCAGGGCGACAAGCTGGTCGCAAAAGCACAAGGCACCTTCGCTGTCCTATAGCTCCCTGTCATCGATTTGGGTTAATTTCGATGCTGCAATGCGGCGCCGGGCTTCTCTGTGGGAGCGGGCTTGCTCGCGAAAGCGGAGTGTCAGGCCACATCAATGCTGACTGATAGACCCTCTTCGCGAGCAAGCCCGCTCCTACAGGGGCTGTGGCGCGCCAAAACCAGGCGATAACGCCAGTTTCAACTTCACCCTTGTAGAGCGCCTTGCCCACCCCCATATTGGGGCGACTGACGCGTGAAGGAATTCAACTTGAGCGACCTCTTAAACCGCCGCCTGGCCCTGCTCGGCGAGCGCGCCAACCTCTCCCTGCTCGAGCAGTGCCTGCACGGTATCGAACGTGAATGCCTGCGTGTCACGGACAGCGGGCGCCTGGCGTTGACTCCGCATCCCGAAGCCCTGGGCTCGGCGCTGACCAACGAGCAGATCACCACCGACTATTCCGAGTCGCTGCTGGAGTTCATCACCCCGGCCCTGGCAGACCCGGCCGATACCCTGAGTAGCCTCGACAGGATCCACCGGTTTGTCTACAGCAAACTCGGTGATGAATTCCTGTGGAGTCCGTCGATGCCGTGCCCGCTGCCGGCGGAAGAAGAGATTCCCATCGCGTATTACGGCACCTCGAACATCGGTCGGCTCAAGTATGTCTATCGCCAGGGCCTGGCCCTGCGCTACGGCAAGACCATGCAATGCATCGCCGGGATCCACTACAACTTTTCCCTGCCGGAAAAACTCTGGCCGCTGCTCCGCCAGGCCGAGGCGGCAGACGTCAGCGACCGTGATTTCCAGTCGCTGGCCTACATCGCGCTGATCCGTAATTTCCGTCGCTACAGCTGGCTGCTGATGTACCTGTTCGGCGCCTCGCCAGCCCTGGACGCCGGTTTCCTGCGGGGTCGCCCGCATCAATTGGAACAACTGGACCCGGACACCCTGTACCTGCCTTATGCCACCAGCCTGCGCATGAGCGACCTGGGTTACCAGAGCAACGCCCAGGCCGGCCTGACGCCGTGCTACAACGACCTGGCGAGCTATACCGACAGCCTGCGCAAGGCGGTGGCGACGCCTTATGCACCGTATGTCGAAGTCGGCACACATCGGAACGGCGAGTGGGTGCAGCTCAACACCAACATCCTGCAGATCGAAAACGAGTACTACTCCAACATTCGTCCCAAGCGGGTGACCTACACCGGCGAACGTCCGATCCAGGCCTTGATGGCCCGGGGCATTCAGTATGTCGAAGTACGCTGCCTGGACATCAACCCGTTCCTGCCATTGGGCATCGACGTCACCGAGTCCCGTTTCCTCGATGCGTTCCTGCTGTATTGCGGCCTCAATGAGAGCCCGTTGTTCGAAAGCAGCGAATGCGGCAATGCCACGGACAACTTCCTGACCGTGGTCAAGGAAGGCCGCAAGCCGGGCTTGCAACTGCAGCGCCAGGGCCAATCGGTGGATATGCAAGCATGGGCCATCGAACTGCTGGAGCAGATCGCTCCGCTGGCATCGTTGCTCGACCAGAGCCACGGTGGCGCTGCTCACCGCCAGGCCCTGGATGCACAACTGGCAAAGGTCCGGGACCCATCCCTGACTCCATCCGCTCAGGTCCTGGCGGCCATGGCGGAACATCAGGAAAGCTTCGCCCAGTTCTCCCTGCGCCAGAGCAAGGCCCACGCCGAGTTCTTCCGTGCCGAACCATTGCCGGCCCAGGAACAGGCTGCGTTCGAAGCCTCCGCTCGCGAGTCCCTGGCCCAGCAAGCCGAGCTGGAACAGAACGAAGTAGGCGATTTCGACGTGTTCGTGGGTTCGTACCAGGCGAGCATCCTGGCGATCAGTAACTAGATCGCATTTGTCGAGCAGGTCCTTGTGGCGAGGGAGCTCGCTCACCTCGCCACAAGGACCTCGCCCCTCCCTGTGATCAACTTTTTCGCTGATAAGATCATGCGAAAAAGTTATTTATTTTTGAATTCTTAGATCATTTAGTCTCCTCCAACGCCGAATACCCGGCGGCCTGTTGAGGAGTTCTCCCATGACTTTGAGTTTCCCCCTTCGCCTTCTCGCAGCCGCCTCCCTGGCTGCCGCGAGTCTGTTTGCCCAAGCCGCCGACCTGACCGTCGCCTACCAGACCACCGTCGACCCGGCCAAAGTTGCCCAGGCCGACGGCGCTTATGAAAAAGCCACCCAGGCCAACATCGACTGGCGCAAGTTCGATAATGGCGCCGACGTCATCACCGCCATCGCCTCGGGTGATGTGCAGATCGGCTACCTCGGCTCCAGCCCGCTGACGGCCGCCATTACCCGCAAGGTCCCGGTGGAAACCTTCCTCATCGCCACCCAGATCGGCGCCGCCGAAGCCTTGGTAGCCCGCGACGGTGCCGGGATCAAGACCCCGCAGGACCTGATCGGCAAGAAGATCGCCGTACCGTTCGTTTCCACCGGTCACTACAGCCTGCTCGCCGCGTTGAAGCATTGGGACATCGACCCGTCGAAGGTCACGGTACTCAACCTTGCGCCACCGGCCATCATCGCCGCCTGGAAGCGTGGCGACATCGATGCCACCTATGTATGGGACCCGGCCCTGGGCGTGGCCAAGGAAAACGGCACGGTGCTGATCACTTCGGCGGAACTGGCCAAATTCGGCACGCCAACCTTCGATGCCTGGATCGTGCGCAAGGACTTCGCCCAGAAGCACCCTGAAATCGTCACCGCCTTCGCCAAGGTCACCCTGGATGCCTACGCCCAATACCGCAAGGACCCGCAAGCCTGGCTGGCGGACACGGCCAATATCGACAAGCTGGTGAAGCTCTCCGGTGCCAAGGCCAGCGACATCCCGCTGTTGCTGCAAGGCAACGTGTACCCGCTGGCGGCCGACCAGATCGCGAGCCTCGGCGCACCGACCACCCAGGCCATCACCAATACCGCTGCGTTTCTCAAGGAGCAAGGCAAGGTGGAAGCGGTCCTGCCCGACTACGCCCCCTACGTCAGCGCCAAATACATCGCTCACTGATTCGCCAAGAAAAAAGGGGGGCACCGCCATGGCCTTGTTACAGCTGGAGCGCATCGGCGCACAGTATCCCGGGGCGTCGGAAGCCGTGTTGACGGACATTTCACTGACCCTGGGGCCACAGCAACTGCTGGTTGCCCTGGGGCCGTCCGGCAGCGGCAAGACCTCGCTGCTGAACCTGATCGCCGGATTCGTCGAGCCCGGTGCCGGGCAGATCACGCTGGACGGCGTGCAGGTCTCGGGGCCCGGCGCCGAACGCGGCGTGGTGTTCCAGGACGACGCGCTGCTGCCTTGGCAGAATGTGCTGGCAAACGTCGGGTTCGGCCTGGAACTGGCCGGGGTCGCCAGGGAACCACGGGAAACCCGCGCCCGGGAGATGCTCGCCCTGGTGGGCCTGGCCGGCTTTGAGCAACGCCGTGTCTGGCAGCTTTCCGGGGGCCAGAAGCAGCGCGTCGGCCTCGCCCGGGCGCTGGCGGCCGACCCACGCGTGCTGCTGATGGACGAGCCCTTCGGCGCCCTCGATGCCTTCACCCGTGAGCAGATGCAGGAGCTGTTGTTGCAGGTCTGGCAACGCACCGCCAAACCGGTGTTCCTGATCACCCATGACATTGAAGAAGCCGTGTTCCTCGCCACCGAACTTATCCTGCTGGCGCCCAACCCGGGGCGGATAGTCGAACGACTGCACCTGGATTTCAGCCAGCGCTACCGGGCCGGCGAGTCAGCGCGGTCGATCAAGTCCGACCCGCGCTTCATCGACATCCGTGAACACGTGCTTGCCAAAGTGTTCGCCCAACGCAGTGGCACCCGACACCAGGAGCCAGTATGAGCAGCTATGAAATCCCGGCGGTGGCCAGCGAAACCCTTGCCAGAGATCCAGCCCGCCGCTTCCGGCGTCCCGTGAGTACGCGATGGATCAGCGGCCTGACCCTGATCACGCTGCTGGTCCTGTGGTGGGTGGTGACGGTGAGCGGGCTGGTCGAACCGTTGTTCCTACCCTCGCCTTCCGCCGTGCTGCAAAAAGGCTGGCTGCTGGCGACCAGCGGCTATATGGATGCCACGCTCTGGCAGCACCTGGGCGCGAGCCTCGGACGGATCGGCCTGGGCCTGTTGCTGGCCGTGCTGACGGCGGTGCCGGTGGGCATTGCCATCGGCTCCAGCCGTATCGCCCGGGGCGTCTTAGATCCATTGATCGAGTTCTATCGGCCAATTCCGCCGCTGGCCTACCTGCCGCTGATCGTGATCTGGTGTGGCATCGGTGAGTTGTCGAAGGTGCTGCTGATCTACCTGGCGATTTTCGCTCCGATCGCCATCGCCACCGCCACTGGCGTACGCACGGTCGACCCGGCCAAGGTACGGGCCGCGCAGTCCCTGGGCGCAACACCGGCACAGTTGATTCGCCATGTGATCCTGCCCAGCGCCCTGCCCGACATTCTCACCGGCATTCGCATCGGCCTGGGTGTGGGCTGGTCGACATTGGTAGCCGCCGAGTTGATCGCCGCCACCAGCGGCCTGGGGTTCATGGTGCAGTCAGCGGCGCAATTCCTGGTCACCGACGTGGTGGTGCTGGGGATCCTGGTCATCGCACTCATCGCCTTCGCCATGGAAATGAGCCTGCGCGCCCTGCAACACAAGCTGGTGCCGTGGCATGGCCAGGCCCATTGAGATCGAATGACCACGCCAACCATTCGGCGCTCCACAGGAAAACAACGATGAACCGCCCAACCGTCACTCCTTTGAGCATCGCCCTCGGCGCGCAGATCAGCGGCATCGACATCAGCCAGCCGCTGAGCGTTGAACAGCGCAATCTTATTGATCAAGCGTTGCTCGAACACCAGGTGCTGTTCTTTCGGGACCAGCCCATCGACCCAGCCCAGCAGGCACGTTTCGCCGCCTGCTTTGGCGACCTGCATGTCCATCCCATCTATCCGAATGTGCCCGGGCAGCCCGAAGTGCTGGTGCTCGACACGGCCGTTACCGATGTACGCGACAACGCCGTCTGGCATACCGACGTGACCTTCCTGCCGACCCCGGCCATGGGCGCGGTGCTCAGCGCCAAGCTACTGCCGGCGTTCGGTGGCGATACCTTGTGGGCCAGTGGCATCGCGGCTTATGAAGCCCTTTCGACGCCCTTGAAACAGATGCTGCAAGGCCTGACTGCGACCCACGATTTCACTCGATCCTTTCCCTTGGAGCGCTTTGGTCATACCGCCGCGGACCAGGCTCGTTGGGACGAAGCACGACGGAAAAACCCACCGCTGTCACATCCGGTGGTTCGCACCCATCCGGTAAGCGGGCGCCGGTCGCTGTTCGTCAATGAAGGTTTTACCACCCGCATCAATGAACTGTTCGAAACCGAAAGCGAAGCCATCCTGAAGCTGCTGTTCGCCCACGCCAGCCGCCCGGAGTTCACCGTCCGCTGGCGCTGGCAGGTCAATGACGTAGCGTTCTGGGACAACCGCGTAACCCAGCATTTCGCCGTGGACGACTACCGTCCTGCCCGACGCGTGATGCACCGGGCGACAGTGCTGGGGGATGTGCCGTTCTTCCGCTGAACAGCTATGCAACCACCGTGGCGAGGGAATTTATCCCCTCGCCACAGGGGTTGAGTTGCGTCACTCCGCCGACGAAGGCTTCTCCCAGAGATTGATACCGCCCTCCTGGGCAAACCGATCGATCTGCGCCAGTTCCTCGGCACTGAAGTTCAGGTTCTCCAGCGCCCCGACGTTCTCGACAATCTGCTCCGGGCGGCTGGCGCCGATCAGGGCAGACGTGATCCGTGGATCGCGCAGGGTCCAGGCCAGGGCCATTTGCGCCAGGCTTTGGCCGCGTCGCCGGGCGATCTCGTTGAGGGCGCGTACGTGGGCGATGTTCTCCTCCGACAAGTGCGAAGCTTGCAGCGAACCGCCGCCCGGACGATTGACCCGAGCATCGGACGGGATGCCCTTGAGGTACTTGTCCGTGAGCAGGCCCTGGGCCAGCGGGGTAAAGGCGATCACACCGGTACCCAATTCGTCGGTGGCGTCCAGCAGGTCTTTTTCAACCCAGCGGTTGAGCAGGTTGTAGGCCGGCTGGTGGATCAGCAGAGGAATTTTCCACTCCTTGAGCAGCGCCGCCATTTCCCGGGTCTTCACCCCGGAATAGGACGAAATACCGACGTACAACGCCTTGCCTTGTTGCACCGCTGTCGCCAGGGCACTGGCGGTTTCTTCCAACGGGGTATCGGGATCGAAGCGGTGGGAATAAAAGATATCCACATAATCGAGCCCCAGCCGTTTCAGGCTCTGGTCGAGGCTGGCCAACACATACTTGCGCGACCCGCCGCCCTGGCCATACGGTCCGGGCCACATGTCCCAACCGGCCTTGCTGGAGATGATCAACTCGTCGCGGTAGTGCTTGAAATCTTCACGCAACAACCGACCGAAATTGATCTCGGCGCTGCCGTAGGGCGGGCCGTAGTTGTTCGCCAGGTCGAAGTGGTTGATGCCCAGATCAAACGCCGTGCGCAGCAAGGCACGCTGGGTGTCGATCGGCGTGCTGTCGCCGAAGTTGTGCCACAACCCCAGCGACAACGCCGGCAACACCAGCCCGCTGCGACCAACGCGGCGATAGGGAATGGACTCGTAGCGGTTTTCAGCAGCGATGTAGGTCATCGAAGGCTCTCTGTTCGGGGATGATGCGGATGGCAGAAGCTAACATTTCACAGACGCATCGTTCAGGTCGAAAGTTCGCATCGTAACCATGAAAGCAAACTCATCTTCACCAGAGGATCGCAGCGAGATCCAATGTGGGAGCGAGCCTGCTCGCGATGGCGGCGGAACAGGCGATGATACGTCGGCAGACAAGACCTCATCGCGAGCAGGCTCGCTCCCACGGACGGCGCAGCGATGTTCAGCCTGAAATAAGCGCTAACGTGCCCCGGCAAACACTTCCGCCACCCAATCCACAAACACCCGCACCCGCGGCGACAGGTGACGGTTGTGTGGATAGAGCACCGAGATCGGCATGGGCGGCGGAGGGGTGTCGATGAGGATTTCCTGGACCAGGCCCTGCCGGATCTGCGTTTCCATCCGATAGTGCGGGCATTGGATCAGGCCCAGGCCGGCGATGGCCGAGGCGGCGTAGATTTCGGCGCCGAACACAGAGAGCGCACCCTCGATAGCCACTTCCTTGAGTTCGCCTTCAACCATGAACTCGAACGGATATTGTCTGGCGGTGGTTCGCGACACGTAGTTCACCGCCCGGTGCCGGCTCAGGTCGTCGAGGTTCTTCGGTTCGCCGTACTGGCGTAAATAGGCGGGGCTGGCGCACGTGATCTGGCGCAGGGTGGCGACACGCCGGCCAATCAATGATGAATCACCCAGCGTGCCGGCCCGCAGCACGCAATCGATCCCTTCGCCGATCAGGTCGACGAAACGATCGGCCTCGCTGATGGACAACTCGATATCGGGGTAACGGGCCATGAATTGCGGCAGGGCCGGAATCACGAAATGCCGGGCCAGGGTCCCGTGCAAGTCCACCCGCAGCCGCCCCTTGGGCGCCACGCTGCGAAACGCCAACTCGGCCTCTTCAAGCTCTGCCAGCAATTGCACACAACGCGGGTAATAGGCCTCGCCGTCCAGCGTCGGCCGCACCTTGCGGGTGCTGCGCTCCAACAGACGTACACCCAGCCAGGCTTCGAACTGATTGAGGGTATGAGTCAGCGTGGCGCGGGGCAGGTTCAGGTCATCGGCGGCCAGGGTAAAACTGCTGCGCTCGTAGATACGTACGAACACCTTCATCGCCTTGATTTGATCCATGGAACGGCGCGCTCTGATTGTTGGTGATTATTGAACAGTCAAGGCAACTCTCGTGCATTTATCGCTCTACGTAAACATGTGAATCTGGCCTCATCCCACTCAACGAAGGAAACAGCCATGTCGACTCAAACCGCCAAAGTAGCCATCGTCACCGGAGCCTCCCGCGGCATCGGTGCTGAAATTGCCAAGCAATTGGCCCACGACGGCTTCGCTGTCGCCATCAACTATGCCAACAGTGCTACCGAAGCGTCGAAACTGGTGGTGCAGTTGCGCCAGGCCGGTCACCGGGCCATTGCGATCAAGGCCGACGTTTCCTCCGCCACCGACGTTCGCCGGATGTTCGATGAGACGGAAGCACAGCTGGGCAAGGCCGATGTACTGGTCAACAACGCCGGCATCTTGCAGGTGATGCCCCTGGCGCAACACAGCGACGAATTGTTCGACCAGACCTTCGCGATCAACACCCGGGGTACGTTCAACACCTTGCGCGAAGCCGCGACCCGCCTGAACGATGGCGGCCGCATCGTGAACTTTTCCAGCAGTACCGTTGGCCTGAACCTGCCCGGCTATTCGGTGTACATCGCCAGCAAGGCGGCGGTGGAATCGCTGACCCAGGTGTTCGCCAAGGAGCTGCGCGGCCGTCAGATCACGGTCAATGCCATCGCGCCCGGCCCGGTGGCGACCGAACTGTTCATGCATGGCAAAAGCGAAGAGCAGATCCAGCAGTACGCCAAGATGCCGCCCCTGGAGCGCCTCGGCCAGCCGGAAGACATCGCCAGCGTCCTCTCCTTCCTGGTGAGCCCGGCCGCCGGCTGGGTGAATGGCCAGATCCTGCGGGCCAACGGCGGGCTTGTCTGAGACGCCCCCGGTCAGCGCACCAGGTGCAGGAACTGCATGTGCCGCTCGTACTGATCGAGGATGTCGTTGATGACCTGCTCCCTGGTATAGCCCACCAGGTCGTAGTCCTGGCTGCCTTCGCTCAAATGCACCTCGGCGCGGTAGTAACGACGGTTGTTGATCTGCTTGGAGCCCATGCCGCCTCGGGCGAAGGATGGCGTGAAGTAGCCGCGCATCTGCACCTGGTAAATGAACGGGTGCTGCTCGCCATGGCCGATTTCCAGGCTGACGCTGTCGTTGGCCGGGTCGGGCTGGGTCATCACCGTCAGCCCCTTCTCGGCGAACACTGCCTTCACGTCCTCAACCGCCGGACGCACCGTGGTGTCGAGGAAGCGATAGACCTCGTCCCGGGACGGGAAATGCACCGCCTGGCTCAAGCGCTGGCGCCAGCCGCCTTTGCCTCGCCGCGAACCCGACACCGGCGCCAGGGAATGCAGTTGCGCGATCTGTTTCTGGGACTCGAGGTGAAACGCCTTGTGCAGGCCCCACATCATCAACAACAGGATCAGCGAGAATGGCAACGAAGTCAGTACAACCGCCGACTTCAACGCATCGATGCTGCCGGAGAACAACAGCGCGCTGGTCACCAGGGCGGTCATCGCCCCCCAGAACACCCGCAGCCATTTCGGCCCGTCCTCATCGGGGTTGCCGCCCTTGGCCGAGAGCGTTGAAAGCACCACGGTGCCGGAGTCGGCCGAGGTGACAAAGAACACGAAGCTGATGAACACCGTGACCGCGATGACCGTCTTGCTCCATGGATAGGTTTCCAGCAGCAGGTAAAGACTCATCGACGGATTGTCCAGGGCTGACATGCCCAGGGCGCTCATGCCGTGGTTGAGCACCTGGTCGATGGCGCTGTTACCGAAGATCGACATCCAGGCGAGGGTGAAACCCAGGGGAATCAGCAACACGCCGAACACGAACTCACGGATGGTCCGACCACGGGAAATCCGCGCGATGAACAGCCCCACGAACGGCGACCAGGCGATCCACCAGGCCCAATAGAACACCGTCCAGCCCCCCAGCCAGTCGCTGGGTTTGTCGTAGGCATACAGGTCGAAGCTTTTCATCGGCAGGGCGCCGAGGTAATCGCCCACGTTCTGGATCAGGGTGTTGAGCAAATGCTGGGTGGGCCCGGCGAACAGCACGAACAGCAACAGCGCGCAGGCCAGCAGCATGTTGATGTCGGACATGACCCGCACGCCTTTATCGACGCCCGCCACCGCCACGATGATCGCCGCTCCCATCATCAGCGCGATCAGGCCCACCTGAATCCATTGGGTATGAGGGATGCCCAGCAGGTAATCGAGACCGGAATTGAGGTGCAGGACCCCAAACCCCATATCGGCGCCGAGGCCGAACACGGTCGCGATGATGCCGAAGCCGTCGACGGCATAGCCGATGGGGCCATTGATACGTTTGCCGATCAGCGGATACAACGCAGAACGCAGGGCCAGCGGCAGATTATGCCGATAGGCAAAGTAAGCCAGGGCCATGCCGACAAACGCGAACACGCCCCAGCCGTGCAGGCCCCAATGCAGGAACAGTATCTGCATGGCCTGGCGCGCCGCATCGGCGGTTCCGGGCTCACCCTGGGGTGGCTGCGCCAGATGCGTCAGCGGCTCGGAGACGCAGAAGAAGAACAAGGTGATGCTGATCCCGGCGGCGAACAACATGCCGGCCCAGGACAGGTAACTGAATTCAGGCTCGTCGTGGTCGGCACCGAGCTTGATCTTGCCGTAGCCGGATAAGGCGGTGACCACCACGAAGACCAGATACAGGGCCATCGCCAGCAGGTAATACCAGCCGACCGTATTGGCCGCCCAGTTCTGGGCCGCCAGCAACCAGGCGCCGGCTTGCTCGGGCATGGCAATCACCACCAGGCCGAACAACAGGATAAAGGTCGCCGCGAAGTAAAACACCGGCGGATTCATGCGGACCAGGCCGCTGGGTGGAAGGGACGAAGCACTCATGAACGAAGCACTCCGACGTGCAAAAACGTGAAAGTCGATAACGGACTCGGCAAAGGCAAGCCTCCAGTTGTGAGCGGGCAGCAAACCAATGGTTTAACTTGAATGACCGTTCAATTTAAACATGAATAGGCAGCTAAGGACTAATCACCGGGCCCGACGGCACGTTTCCTACACCTATGGAAGGGTATGACGTTTCCTGGGGAATATTCGTTCAGTAGCTGCAGACCACACCCGCTCCCATAGGTCCAGCGTTGCTCGGCAATCCAATCGTCTTACTCCCCGCTAAACGATTGCCAGTTGCCCACCCATACCCACCCTGCCTATAGTCCAGGCATTGCCTACAACCAGTACGGACTCATGATCAAACAACAGCTGTCCCGCTTTAACCGCCTCGACCTGCTCGGCCATCCGACACCGCTGGAAAAACTCGAACGCCTCTCCACCTGGCTCGGCCGCGACCTTTACATCAAGCGCGACGACCTGACGCCCCTGGCCCTGGGCGGCAACAAATTGCGCAAGCTCGAATATCTCGCCGCCGACGCCTTGGCCCAGGGAGCCGACACCCTGATTACCGCCGGTGCGATCCAGTCCAACCATGTGCGCCAGACCGCTGCACTGGCAGCCAGGCTGGGCCTGGGTTGCGTGGCGCTGCTGGAAAATCCCATCGGCACCGAGGACGCCAATTACCTGGGCAATGGCAACCGATTATTGCTGGAGCTGTTCGACGCCAAGGTCGAACGGGTGAAAAACCTGGATAACGCCGACGAGCAACTGCAGGCCCTGGCTGCCCGATTGCGCAACAACGGCAAGAAGCCGTACCTGGTGCCGATTGGTGGCTCAAACGCCTTGGGTGCATTGGGGTACGTGCGCGCCGGCCTGGAGCTGGCCGAGCAGATCAAAGACACCGGCCTGGATTTCGCCGCCGTGGTGCTGGCCTCGGGCAGTGCCGGCACTCACAGCGGCCTGGCTCTGGCCTTGAGTGAAACCCTGCCGCAACTTCCAGTGGTTGGCGTAACGGTTTCGCGCAGCGAGGAAGATCAGTTCCCTAAGGTCCAGGGGCTTGCCGAACGCGTCGCCCATCTGCTTGAAGTGGCGCTTCCGCAGGCCTTCAAGGTGAACCTGTGGGATGAGTATTTCGCCCCACGCTACGGCGAGCCGAACGCCGGTACGCTGGCAGCGGTCAAGCTACTGGCCAGTCTCGAAGGCCTGTTGCTGGATCCGGTCTACACCGGCAAGGCCATGGCGGGCTTGCTCGATGGCATCGGCCGCGACCGCTTCGACGAGGGGCCGATCATCTTCCTGCACACCGGCGGGGCCCCGGCGTTGTTTGCCTACAACGCCGCGTTCTAGCGTTCATGCAAGCCCGCTCCACATCGGAAACTCATTCCATATTGGAATATTTGTAAGATTTAATATTATTTTCCAATCTATAAAACCCACCTTATAGTTTCGCCGAAGGCGCATTTGCCGCGAGACGCCCAAGCTGCTTTGAGGCAGGATGTGGCAATCTTTTCGAATCGCGGCTACGCCTTCTTCATCCAAATAATGTTGCATAAGAAAACACAGGGGCTTGTCATGAATTTTTCCGCATTACGTCGCAACCTGTTGATCGGTTCGCTGGGCCTGGCATTGAGCGCGGGCCTGCTGGGGCAAGCAGTTGCCGGTGAGCAACTGCAAAAAATCAAGGATGCGGGCGTGATCAACGTCGGCCTGGAAGGCACTTATCCACCGTTCAGCTTCGTCGATGCCGACGGCAAGCTGGCCGGTTTCGAAGTGGAGTTTTCCGAAGCCCTGGCCGAGGAGCTGGGGGTGAAGGTCCAGCTGCAGCCAACCAAATGGGACGGCATTCTCGCGGCGCTGGAGTCCAAGCGTCTGGACGCGGTGATCAACCAGGTGACCATTTCCGAAGAGCGCAAGAAGAAGTACAACTTCTCCAAGCCGTATACCGTTTCCGGGATCCAGGCACTGACCCTGACCAAGAACAAAGACAGCATCAAGACCGCCGCTGACCTTGCGGGCAAGAAAGTCGGCGTGGGTCTGGGCACCAACTACGAGCAGTGGGTCAAGGCCAACGTACCGGGTGCTGACGTGCGCACCTACGAAGATGATCCGACCAAGTTCCAGGACCTGCGTGTCGGCCGTATCGACGCCATCCTGATCGACCGTCTCGCCGCCTTGGAATACGCCAAGAAAGCCAAGGACACTGCCGCCGCCGGCGAAGCGTTCTCTCGCCAGGAAGCCGGGATTGCCCTGCGCAAAGACGAACCTGAACTGCTGGACGCGGTAAACAAGGCGATCGACAAGCTGCGCGCCAACGGCAAGCTGAAAGAGCTTTCGCAAAAATACTTCAGCGCTGACGTCACTCAATAATGGAAGAGGCTTTCCAACTCGCGCTGGACTCCGCGCCCTTTCTGCTCAAGGGCGCGTACTACACGGTGATCCTCAGCCTGGGCGGCATGTTCTTCGGCTTGCTGCTGGGGTTCGGCCTGGCGCTGATGCGCCTGTCGCGCTTCAAACTGGTGAGCTGGGTCGCCCGCATCTACGTGTCGTTCTTTCGCGGCACGCCGTTGCTGGTGCAGTTGTTCGTGATCTATTACGGGCTGCCGCAACTGGGGGTCGAGCTAGACCCGCTGCCGGCGGCGCTGATCGGCTTCTCGCTGAACATGGCGGCTTATGCGTGTGAAATCCTGCGGGCCGCCATCAGCTCCATCGAGCGTGGCCAGTGGGAAGCGGCGGCGAGTATCGGCATGACCCGCGCCCAGACCCTGCGCCGGGCCATCCTGCCGCAAGCCGCACGCACAGCCCTGCCACCGTTGGGCAACAGCTTCATTTCCCTGGTCAAGGACACCGCGCTGGCGGCGACCATCCAGGTGCCGGAGCTGTTCCGCCAGGCGCAGCTGATCACCGCGCGAACCTTCGAAATCTTCACCATGTACCTTGCCGCCGCGCTGATCTACTGGGTTCTGGCAAGCGTGCTCTCGCACCTGCAGAACGTCCTGGAAGCCCGGGTCAATCGGCATGACCAGGAGTCCTGATCCATGATTGTCGTGGAAAAACTGACAAAGCAGTTCAAGGGTCAGGTGGTGCTTAATGGCATCGACCTGAAGATCGAAGAAGGTGAAGTCGTTGCAATCATCGGCCCCAGCGGCTCGGGCAAGACCACGTTCCTGCGCTGCCTGAACTTCCTCGAAGAACCCAGCAGCGGCCGGATCAAGGTTGGTGACATCGAAATCGATGGCAGCCGCCCGCTGAACCAGCAACAGGGCCTGGTGCGTCGTCTGCGCCAGCAAGTGGGTTTTGTGTTCCAGAATTTCAATCTGTTTCCCCATCGCACGGCCCTGGAAAATGTCATCGAAGGCCCGCTGGTGGTGAAGAAGACCCCACGTGCCGACGCCGAAACCCTGGGCCGCAAGCTGTTGGCCAAGGTCGGCCTGGCTGGCAAGGAGGACGCCTATCCACGACGCCTCTCCGGCGGTCAGCAACAACGGGTGGCGATTGCCCGGGCTTTGGCGATGGAGCCGCAGGTGATCCTGTTCGACGAACCGACCTCGGCGCTGGACCCAGAACTGGTCGGAGAAGTCCTGGCGACCATTCGCGGCCTGGCCGAAGAAAAACGCACCATGGTCATCGTGACCCATGAAATGAGCTTTGCCCGTGACGTGGCGAACCGCGTGGTGTTCTTCGACAAGGGCGTGATCGTCGAACAAGGTGAAGCCAAGGCAATGTTCGCAGCGCCCAGGGAAGAACGCACCCGGCAGTTTCTCAGCAAGTTTCTCTCGGCCGGTCACGGTGCACAGTAACTTATCGATAAAGACTTACTTCCAGGGACGGAAGGGGCTGTCGACTTGAATACAAGCCAGCAATTTGAACCCCGCTTAAAACCTTCAATGAATTGAAGTGCGATATATACATACCTCTCGCAGCACTTTCCTTCGCGCCAAGCTCTCTGCCCCGCTCTTGCTCCACAACCCTTCGGCCACACCTTCAAGCCGAGGCAAAAGGCGATTCGCTCTGTATATTTTTAACTTCATCGCGTAGGACATTTCTGAAGAGCTGCACAGTCCACCGATAAGCAACCACCTCTATTGACACTGAAACTATCGACCCCGTATTTAGACCAACAGGCGCAGCACACTATTTTAGTTGTACGCAGCGATAACCATAGAAACAGCATTCAAGACTGCACAATAAAATAGTCGTGTATATCAGCGCCTTTGCTCTTTCCGAAACGGACTTCGTTTTTCAGCATCAAGGAGATCACCATGACAGGTACGTCAACTATTCCGGAACTCGCCGCCCCCGCCCTGGCCAACACCTGCCGTAGCGGTATCAACATCACCGGTGCCGCCCGCCTGGAAGTGCTCATCGCACCTTACCCCGGCATGGACGCCGGCGACTTGATCGAACTGTTCTGGGACAACTGCTACGTCGGCTCGCGCCTGCTGACCGAGGCCGACACACATGCCAGTGTCACCTTGCGTGTACCGGAGAGCTTCATCGTCAACGGGACCTCGCGTATCCATTATCGTGTGATGCGGGTCGGGCGCGGGCCGGCGCTGTCGGCAACGCATCGGGTGCAGGTCAAGCTCGACTGCCCCGGCGGCCAACCGGCGGCCCTGAGTGGCGATGAGAACCAGGGGCTGGCACCGGTGCGTATTCCGGACGCCATCCGTCGCCAAGGGGTGAACCCGAGCCAGATCAAACGCGGCGTCCCGCTGACTATCGAGCCCTACCTGAACATGGCCGTCGACGATGCAATCACCTTGCGCTGGGGCGATGTGCGCATGGACCTGCCCCGGATCAAATCCAGCGAAGTGGGCCAGCCGATCAATGTCTGGGTCCCCCCGGAGATCATTCTGGAGGCAGGAGAAGACCTGCGCCTGGAGGTGAGCTACTGCATCCTTGATCGTGTGGGCAACAGCTCCCATTGGGCGCCGCCCCGGACGCTGACGATAGGGTGTGCCAGGTCCTATTTGAAAACTCCGCCGAAAGAAGCGCTCATGGCCGCCGAACCGCGGCGTAAAAAGCCTTGATACAACAGGTTCCGGGTGAGGAAGTTTTCTGTGGCGAAAGACCTCTATACATATTCCTAAACGTTAGTTCAAAAAGAATTTCCATCCGTTTAGGGTATATACACCGGACCACCGGACATTCCTGATTTTCTTGAGATGTGAGGTGGGTATGGTACGGAACACAATCACCCGGGCGCAGCCCCCCCAGGCTCTGCCAACAGCCATGGAGCGGCGGTGATGTCTGGTCTGGCGCAAGCAAAGGTCCAGAGCGATCTGGACATCTCCCCCCCGTTGCTGCCCGCCCAGGTGCTGCGCAACGATGCCGAGGCAATCCAGGCCGCGCGGGAGTTGGCACAGGTTGCCCGGCAACAGGCCGCACGAAGGGATCAACAGCGCAAGCTGCCTTGGTCTGAGATCGAGCAATTCACCCGCAGCGGGCTCGGCAGTATCGCTGTCCCTCGAGAATACGGCGGGCCGCAAGTCTCGTTCGTCACCCTCGCCGAAGTCTTCTCGATCATTTCCGCTGCCGACCCGGCCCTCGGACAAATTCCGCAGAACCAGTTTGGTGTAATCCAGCTGATTCTCGGCATGGGTACCGAACGGCAGAAAGAAATCCTCCTGAACAGCGTGCTCGAAGGCTGGCGCATCGGCAACGCCGGGCCGGAACGGGGTACCCGCAACACCCTGGAACTCAAGGCGCGGATCAGCGCCGACAGCCGCGGCTTTGTCATCAACGGCCAGAAGTTCTATTCCACCGGCGCACTGTTCGCCCACTGGGTGGCGGTCAAGGCCCTGGATGACGAGGGCCGGCAAGTGCTGGCCTTCGTGCGACGCGGCACACCGGGCCTGCGCATTGTCGACGACTGGTCGGGGTTCGGTCAGCGCACCACCGCCAGCGGCACCGTGTTGCTGAACAACGTGCGCGTCGACACCGGGCTGGTGTTGGACAACTGGCGCATCAACGAGACGCCAAACGTGCAAGGCGCGATCTCGCAATTGATCCAGGCCGCCATCGATGCGGGCATTGCCCGTGGCGCAATCGACGACGCCATTGCCTTCATCCGCGAACGCTCCCGGCCCTGGATCGAGGCCAAGGTCGAGCGGGCCAGCGACGACCCGTACGTCATCGCCGACATCGGCCGACTGAAAATCGACCTCCACGCCACCGAGGCGCTGTTACGCAAGGCCGGCCAGGTGCTGGACCAGGTCAATACCGCACCCATTACCGCGCAGTCCGCCGCCCGGGCCTCGATAGCCGTGGCCGAAGCCAAGGTGTTGAGCACCGAAATTGCCCTGCTGGCCAGCGAAAAGCTGTTTGAACTGGCCGGCAGCCGGGCCACCCTCGCTGAATTCAACCTCGACCGTCATTGGCGCAATGCACGCGTCCATACCCTGCACGACCCGGTGCGCTGGAAGTATCACGCAGTGGGGGCCTACCACCTGAACGGCACCTTGCCGGCCCGGCATTCCTGGATCTGACCACCCGACTTCTGGAGCAGCACATGACGCTTTCCCAACACGTCGCGGTGATCACCAGCGACGAACAAGCCCTGATCGTGGCCAGCGACCTGGCCGATGACTTCAAGCGTGACAGCGCCCTGCGCGACCGCGAACGTCGCCTGCCGCATCCGGAGCTGGAGGCATTCTCACGCTCCGGCTTGTGGGGCATCAGCGTGCCCAAGGCCTATGGCGGCGCCGGGGTTTCCAACATCACCCTGGCCAAAGTCATCGCGTTGATCACCCAGGCCGACGGCTCCCTCGGACAGATCCCGCAAAATCACTTCTATGCCGTGGAAGTGCTGCGGGTCAACGCCAGTGAGGCGCAGAAACGGCGCCTGTACGCCGAGGTGCTGACCGGCCAGCGGTTCGGCAACGCCCTGGCGGAACTGGGAACCCAAACCGCCCACCACCGCACCACTCGACTGCGCCGCGATGGCGACGGCTATCGCATCAACGGTCGCAAGTTCTACGCCACCGGTGCGCTCTACGCCCAGCGCATCCCCACTGCCGTGGTGGATGAAAACGGCGTGCAACAGTTGGCATTCGTGCCGCGCAGCAGCCAGGGCCTGACGATCATCGATGACTGGAGCGGTTTCGGTCAGCGCACCACCGGCAGCGGTTCGGTGGTGTTCGAAGACGTGTATGTCGGCGCCGCAGACGTCGTGCCATTCCAGAGCGCCTTCGAGCGGCCGACGCCGGTGGGGCCACTGGCGCAGATTCTTCATGCCGCCATCGACACCGGCATCGCCCGAGCCGCCTATGAAGATGCCCTGCAGTTTGTCCGCAGCAAAACCCGACCATGGATCGATGCCACCAGCGACGTCGCCACCGACGATCCACACACGCTCAAGATTTTCGGCCAACTGAGCAGCCGCCTGCATGCCGCCGAAGCGCTGCTGGAAAGGGCCGGAGAATTTCTCGACCGGGCCCAGGCCGACACCAACGCCGAAACGGTCGCCGCCGCGTCGATTGCCGTGGCCGAAGCCCGCGCCATCAGTACCGAGATTTCCCTGGCCACCGGCAGCACGCTGTTCGAGCTGGCCGGCAGCCAGGCGACCCTGGCCGAGCATGGTCTGGACCGCCATTGGCGTAATGCCCGGGTACATACGCTGCATGACCCGGTGCGCTGGAAATACCACGCGGTGGGCAACTTCTATCTCAATGACGAAAAGCCGCCGCTGCGGGGGACCATCTGATGGCGCCCGGCAAGAAAAAGATCCTGCTCAACGCGTTCAACATGAACTGCATCGGGCACATCAATCACGGACTGTGGACACACCCCCAGGACACTTCTACCCAGTACAACACCCTCGAGTACTGGACCGGGTTGGCACAGCTGCTGGAACGCGGGCTGTTCGACGGGTTGTTCATCGCCGATATCGTCGGGGTCTACGACGTGTACCGGCAATCGGTAGACGTCACGCTGAAAGAGTCGATTCAGTTGCCGGTCAACGACCCGTTGCTGCTGGTCAGCGCGATGGCCGCCGCCACGAAGAACCTGGGCTTCGGCCTCACCGCCAACCTGACCTACGAACCGCCGTACCTGTTCGCCCGGCGCATGAGTACCCTCGACCATCTGAGCCGTGGCCGAGTCGGCTGGAACATCGTCACCGGCTACCTGGAAAGCGCCGCCAAGGCGATGGGCCTGACTGCGCAGGTCGAGCATGACCGCCGCTACGACCAGGCCGACGAATACCTGCAAGTGCTCTACCAGCTGTGGGAAGGCAGCTGGGAAGACGATGCTGTGCTCAACGACCGCGAGCAGCGGATCTACGCCCAACCGGAAAAAGTCCATAAGGTCCGACACCGGGGCGAGTTCTATCAGGTCGAAGGCTATCACCTCTGTGAGCCGTCCCCCCAGCGCACACCGGTGCTGTTCCAGGCCGGCAGTTCGGAGCGCGGATTGCTTTTCGCCGGACGCCACGCCGAATGCGTATTCATCAGCGGCCAGAACAAGACGGCGACCAGAAGCCAGGTGGACAAGGTTCGCGCCAGCGCCATCCAGAGCGGACGCAAGCCTGAGGACATCAAGGTGTTCATGGGCCTGAACGTGATCGTCGGCGAAAGCGAAGCAGCTGCCTGGGCCAGGCACGCCGAGTACCTGAGCTACGCCAGCGCCGAGGCCGGGGTCGCACATTTCTCGGCGTCGACGGGCATCGATTTTTCCGAATACGCCCTAGACGAGCCGATCCAGTACGTGAAGAACAATGCCATCCAGTCCGCCACCCGGATCCTGCAAAACAACGACTGGACCCGGCGCAGGCTACTGGAACAACACGCCCTGGGCGGCCGCTACATCACGCTGGTCGGCTCGGCCGAACAGGTGGCCGACGAGTTGGAGTCGTGGATTGCCGAAACCGGTCTCGACGGTTTCAACCTGACCCGCATCGTCACACCACAAAGCTATGTGGACTTCATCGACCTGGTGATTCCTGAGCTGCAGCGACGCGGGTCGTACAAGACTGAATATGACCGCGGCACCCTCAGGGAAAAGCTGTTTCATGCCGGGGCTCATTTACCGGAGCAACACACCGGTTTCACCTACCGACATTGACCCCCCCCTCGCCACAAAAACTGCAACCGACCATTAATGACTGGAAAAACCTCATGACCAAGCGCTCCCTTTCTTTGCCAGTCAAAGCACTGGCCCTGCTCCTCGGCCTGTTCAGCTCGACACTGTTTGCCGCCGACGCACCGCTGAAAATCGGCACCACCGCCGCCTTCGCCATTCCCCTGGAAGCCGCAGTGGCCGAGGCAGACAAGCAAGGCCTTAAGGTCGAGCTGGTGGAGTTCAGTGACTGGATCGCACCGAACGTCAGCCTCGCCTCCGGCGATATCGACGTGAACTATTTCCAGCACATCCCATTCCTGGAAAATGCCAGGGCCACCGCCGGGTTCGACCTGGTGCCGTTTGCACCGGGGATCATCAACAACGTCGGTCTCTACTCGAAGAAATACAAAAGCTTCGACGCACTGCCCGAAGGCGCGAGCGTCGCCATCGCCAACGATCCGATCAACAGCGGTCGCGGCTTGCAACTGCTGGCCAAGGCCGGGTTGATCACCCTCAAGCCTGGGGTGGGTTACAAGGCCACCGAGGACGATATCATCGCCAACCCGAAGAAGCTGCGGATCCTGCAGGTCGAAGCCGTGCAACTGGTGCGTGCCTATGAAGACGCCGATCTGGTGCAGGGATACCCCGCCTACATTCGCCTGGCGAACACCTTCGACGCCACCACCGCGTTGCTGTTCGACGGCCTCGACCACAAGGAATATGTCATCCAGTTCGTGATCCAGCCCAAGAACCGGAACGACCCGCGGCTGATCAGGTTCGTCGACATCTACCAGCATTCTCCTGTGGTGCGGGCAGCCCTGGACAAGGCTCACGGCAAGCTTTACCAGGCCGGTTGGGAGGGCTGACCATGAGCGTCGCCAATGCTCGTCCCTGCCTGGAAACACCCCGGCCCCTCAGCGCCGAGCATACCGAGCTGCATCCGGAGCTCAACCGCGCCCACGTTCGCTTCATCGGCGTGAGCAAGACCTACAGCGGCGCCCGGGTGGCGGCGCTGCAAGGCATCGACCTGGCGATCCAGCACGGCGAAGTGTTCGGCATCATCGGCCGCAGCGGAGCCGGCAAATCATCGTTGATCCGCACCATCAACCGCCTGGAACAACCCACCCACGGACGGGTACTGATCGATCAGGTCGACATCGGCGGGTTCGATGAAGATCGCCTGGTGGAACTGCGCCGACGCATCGGCATGATCTTCCAACATTTCAACCTGATGTCGGCCAAGACCGTGTGGCAAAACGTCGAGCTGCCGCTGAAGGTCGCCGGCGTACCGAAGGAACAGCGTCAGCGCAAGGTTCGCGAACTGCTGGAACTGGTCGGCCTGCAAGACAAGCACAAGGCTTACCCGGCACAGCTCTCGGGCGGCCAGAAGCAGCGCGTCGGCATCGCCCGGGCATTGGTGCACGATCCACAGATCTTGCTATGTGACGAGGCCACCTCGGCGCTCGACCCGGAAACCACCCAGTCGATTCTCGGCCTGCTGCGCCAGATCAATCAGCGGCTGGGCCTGACCATCGTGCTGATCACCCATGAAATGGCGGTGATCCGTGAAGTCTGCGACCGCGTGGTAGTGCTCGAACAAGGGCGGATCGTCGAGCAGGGGCCGGTCTGGGAGGTGTTCGGCAACCCTCGGCACGAAGTCAGCCGGACGTTGCTGGCGCCGTTGCAACAGGCCTTGCCGCAGGAGCTGCAAAGCCGCTTGCAGGCGCAGCCGCCATCGGCGGATGCCGCCGCCGTATTGCGCCTGCAGTTCACCGGCACAGGACGGGAGGAAGCGGATCTCGCAGCGCTATTCAGTGCCCTTGGCGGGCGAGTGCGGCTGCTCCATGGGGGCATCGAACGAATTCAGGGGCACGGGCTGGGACAGTTGCTGCTGGCAGTCAGCGGCTCGTCCTGGGGCGTCGAGGAACTGCGGCAACGCGCCGGCAATTGGGCACAACAGGTGGAGGTGCTGGGCTATGTGGTTTGATCGGTTGCTGCAGGGGTTTATCGACACGCTGCTGATGGTGGGCGTGTCGTCGCTGATCGCGTTACCTACCGGCATCGCGCTGGCGGTGATTCTGGTCACCAGCGGCAAGGGCGGGATCTACGAAGCGCCCACGCTGAACCGCGCCCTGGGCGCGTTCGTGAATCTGTTCCGCTCGATACCGTTCCTGATCCTGATGGTGGCGCTGATCCCGTTCACGCGGCTGATCGTCGGCACGACCTACGGCGTGTGGGCCGCCGTGGTGCCCTTGACCATCGCCGCCACGCCGTTCTTCGCCCGCATCGCCGAAGTCAGCCTGCGGGAGGTCGACCACGGCTTGATCGAAGCCGCTCAGGCCATGGGCTGCCGACGCTGGCATATCGTCTGGCACGTGCTGTTGCCAGAAGCCCTGCCGGGTATCGTTGGCGGTTTTACCATCACGCTGGTGACCATGATCAATTCCTCGGCCATGGCCGGAGCCATTGGTGCCGGCGGCCTGGGGGACATCGCGTATCGTTATGGTTACCAACGCTTCGACAGCCAGATCATGTTCACCGTGATCGTCTTGCTGGTGGCACTGGTGGCGCTGATTCAGGTGGGCGGTGACCGCTTGGCGCGAGGGTTGAACAGGCGTTGAGTCGATGGGCGCGACGATGGGGTATAGTCAGCTTTCGCTCCTCACTCAAGCCTCGCCATGAAACACTCCCCCGACGACCTCCACGCTATTACCACCACGACCCTGGGCCATTACAACTCAGTCGCCGAGAGCTTTCGCGAAGGCACTCGCGATCACGACGTCAGCCAGAACATCGACGCGCTGTTGCGGCATATCCATGGCCAGGCACCGCTCCACATCCTCGATTTCGGCTGCGGCCCGGGGCGGGATCTGCAGACATTCACCTGCATGGGGCACGTTGCGGTGGGTCTCGACGGCTCACAGGAATTCGCCCGAATGGCACGCCAGGACAGCGGCTGCGAAGTCTGGCAGCAGGATTTCCTGCAACTGGACCTGCCAAGCGAACGTTTCGATGGGATCTTCGCCAACGCCGTGCTGTTCCATGTTCCCGTCCAGGAATTGCCCAGGGTGCTCAAGCAGCTGCATGCCACCCTCAAACCCGGCGGCGTGCTGTTCAGCTCCAACCCACGGGGCGAGAACCAGGAAGGCTGGAACGGCCAGCGCTTCGGCGCCTACCACGACCTCGAGGCCTGGCGCACGCTGCTCATCGCAGCCGGCTTTGTCGAGCTGGAGCACTACTACCGGCCAACGGGGCTGCCTCGGGAGCAGCAGCCCTGGTTGGCGAGTGTCTGGCGCAAGACTTGAGGACATATACCCCCCTGTGGCGAGGGGAGATATCCCTCGCCACAAAGACCCCGCCTGACTCTTTAATAACCCGTCATTGCTGCTTACCCAACCACTTCTGCGTCAGCTGCTCCAACCTCCCATCATCCTTGATACGCGCCAGGGCGTTGTCCACGCTGGCTTTGAACGCCGGGTTGCCCTTCTGGAACGGAATCACCAGGCTCGGCGCCGGGCCGCTCTTTTCTTCCGGCTGGAAAGACTGCGCCATCACGAGTGGACGGGGTGTTTCGTCCTTGCTCGCCAGCAGTTGCGCATCCGGACGGCTGTAAGCGGCGCTGGTATCGAAACGTTCCGCCAGTTCCGGGGTCATTGCTATGTGGTTGATGGCGACGTCGTACTTGCCGCTTTCCACGCCGCTCAGCAGATCCGCGGCATCGGTAACCACAAAGTCGGCGCGCACATCGAGTTCATTGGCCAGCATCTGGCCCAGTTCCACTTCGAAACCGGTGAGTTTGCCGTCTTCCTTGAAGTTGAAGGGAGCGGCATTGGCTTCGAGGGCGATGCGCAGTTCGCCACGGTCGTTGATGTCGTCGATCAGCTCGGCATGGGCCAGGGGGCTCAGAAGGGGTAGCAGGCAGATCAGGCCAGGCAGGAAACGCATGGTCACTCCTTTGTATGGGTACAAGCGACGCTCGTTTCAGGCTCGCTTTGCTATGGTTGTTGCAGGCTTCGACAACGATTGGTCATGAAGTTGTCACGACCAATAGGATTTCATGGAAAAACTGGAGAGAAAAATGAAAAGCTTTATGTCACGTGCAGTTTTGACAGGCCTGTTGCTGGGCACTTCGATGCTGGCGGCAGCGGCCACCCCTGCCCCCAAAGGCGCTGAAGTTTCTTTCGTTTCCTTGAAAAATGGCGACACGGTCCCTCAGGAGTTCACGGTCAAGTTCGCCGTCAAGAACATTGCCCTGGCCCCGGCGGGAGATGTGACCAAAAATACCGGGCATCATCATCTGCTGATCGATGTCGACGAGTTGCCTGCCAAAGACACACCCATTCCAAACGACGCCAACCACATGCACTTCGGCAAGGCCCAGACCGAGGCCACCATCAAATTGGCACCGGGCAAACATACTTTGCAGTTAGAACTGGGCGACTCCGGGCATATGCCGTTCGATCCCCCCATCGTATCCAAGAAGATCACGGTGAACGTGAAATAACTTCTGAACAAAAGGCCCCCTGTGGGAGCGAGCCTGCTCGCGATAGCGGTATTCCAGTCTACATCCATGCTGACTGCCCCACCGCTATCGCGAGCAGGCTCGCTCCCACAAAACCTTTCGCACAGCCGCTATTACGTTTCAGGCAAAAAAACGGGAGCCTTTGCAGGCTCCCGCTTTTTTACTGCAAGCCAGACATCAGCCCTGCTTCCTTTAGAACAACACGCGGGACCGGATGGTGCCTTTGATGTGCTGCAGCTTCTCTTGCGCCAGGTCCGAGTACTCGGCGTCGACGTCGATCACGACGTAGCCGACTTTGTCGTTGGTCTGCAGGAATTGACCGGAAATGTTGATGCCGTTTTCCGCGAAGACCTTGTTGATCTCGCTCATCACACCCGGGATGTTTTCGTGGATGTGCAGCAGGCGGTGCTTGCCAGGGTGCGCCGGCAGGGCCACTTCCGGGAAGTTCACGGACGATACCGAGGTACCGTTGTCACTGTACTTGACCAGCTTTTCCGCCACTTCCAGGCCGATGTTGGCCTGGGCTTCAGCCGTGGAACCGCCGATGTGCGGGGTCAGGATCACGTTGTCCAGGCCACGCAGCGGGCTTTCGAAGATATCGTCGTTGGAGCGCGGCTCCACCGGGAACACGTCGATGGCAGCGCCGATCAGGTGCTTGTCCTTGATCGCGTCGGCCAGGGCGTCGAGCTTGACCACCGTACCGCGGGCGGCGTTGATCAGGATCCCGCCCTTCTTGATGGCGCGGATTTCCTTCTCGCCGATCATCCACTGGGTGGCTGCGGTTTCCGGCACGTGCAGGGTCACGATATCGGACATGCCCAGCAACTCATGCAAGTCGTTGACCTGGGTGGCATTGCCCAGTGGCAATTTGGTCACGGTGTCGTAGAAGAACACTTGCATGCCCAGGCCTTCGGCCAGGACCGACAACTGGGTGCCGATCGAGCCATAGCCGACGATACCCAGTTTCTTGCCGCGGATTTCGAAGGAGTTGGCCGCGCTCTTGATCCAGCCGCCACGGTGGCAGGAAGCGTTTTTCTCGGGAATGCCGCGCAGCAGCAGGATCGCTTCGGCCAGCACCAGTTCGGCAACGGAACGGGTATTGGAATACGGTGCGTTGAACACCGCGATACCACGCTCGCGAGCCGCGTCGAGGTCAACCTGGTTGGTGCCGATGCAGAAGCAGCCGACCGCCACCAGTTTCTTGGCGTGGTCGAAGATCTCTTCGGTCAATTGAGTGCGGGAGCGAATGCCGATGAAATGAGCATCGGCGATCTTTTCCTTGAGCTGGGCTTCCGGCAGAGAACTGGTGATGTACTCGATACTGGTATAGCCCGCCGACTTGAGGACGTCGACAGCCGATTGGTGGACGCCTTCGAGGAGAAGGAACCTGATCTTGCTCTTATCGAGTGAAGTCTTGCTCATCTGCGTAAACCTGTGTCCCGGAAAAAATGGCAGGGAATCGGACAGCGCATGCTGGCCCGATCGGCGTGATGGCCGTCGCCGCAGAACGACCTTCGGCACTGTCCTGCGGGGGCGGTATGCTAGCATATGCGACCTGCAAACACTCATTCTGCGACATGAAGCGTTCTCAGGGTGACCATGAATTGTTCGAGAGTTTTGCCGATGACCAATCCTGCCCTGATAGAAGAACTCAAGTCCCTGGTCGAGTCTGGCAAGGTCCTGACCGATGCCGACTCTCTGCAAGCCTATGGCAAGGATTGGACCCGGCACTTCGCCCCGGCGCCGAGTGCCATCGTTTTTCCCAAGACCATCGAACAGGTGCAGGCCATCGTACGCTGGGCCAATGCACACAGGGTTGCCCTGGTGCCATCGGGCGGGCGTACCGGGCTTTCCGCCGCAGCCGTGGCGGCCAACGGCGAAGTGGTCGTGTCATTCGACTACATGAACCAGATTCTCGAGGTGAACCTCACCGACCGCACCGCCGTCTGCCAGCCGGGCGTGATCACCGAGCAACTGCAGAACAAGGCTCAAGAGCATGGGCTGTATTACCCGGTGGACTTCGCTTCTGCCGGTTCCAGCCAGATTGGCGGCAATATCGGCACCAATGCCGGCGGGATCAAGGTGATTCGCTATGGCATGACCCGTAACTGGGTGGCCGGGATGAAGGTCGTCACCGGCAAGGGCGACCTGCTGGAACTGAACAAAGACCTGATCAAGAACGCTACAGGCTATGACTTGCGGCAGCTGTTCATCGGCGCCGAAGGCACCCTCGGTTTCGTGGTCGAGGCCACCATGCGCCTGGATCGCGCACCGAAAAACCTTACGGCGATGGTGCTCGGCACGCCAGACTTCGACTCGATCATGCCAGTGCTCCACGCCTTTCAGGGCAAGCTCGACCTGACGGCCTTCGAGTTTTTTTCCGACAAGGCCCTGGCCAGGATCATGGGCCGTGGCGACGTACCGGCGCCGTTCGAAACCGACTGCCCGTTCTACGCATTGCTGGAGTTCGAAGCCACTACCGAAGAGGTTGCCAATCACGCCCTGGAAACCTTCGAACACTGTGTGGAGCAAGGCTGGGTGTTGGATGGCGTGATGAGCCAGAGCGAAACCCAGCTGCAGAATCTGTGGAAACTGCGTGAATACATCTCCGAAACCATCTCCCACTGGACGCCGTACAAGAACGACATTTCGGTGACCGTTTCGAAAGTCCCGGAATTCCTCAAGGAGATAGACGCGATTGTCGGCAAACACTACCCGGACTTCGAAGTCGTCTGGTACGGCCACATCGGCGACGGCAACCTGCACCTCAATATCCTCAAGCCGGACAACCTGGGCAAGGACGAATTCTTCGCCAAATGTGCGACAGTGAACAAATGGGTTTTCGAAATCGTCGAGAAGTACAACGGCTCGATTTCGGCGGAACACGGCGTGGGCATGACCAAGCGCGACTACCTGACCTATAGTCGCTCGCCAGTGGAAATCGAATACATGAAAGCCATCAAGGCCGCATTCGACCCGAACGGCATCATGAACCCAGGCAAGATTTTCGCGGTGTGATGCAAAGCACCTGATGAGTTTCAGATAACAGGAGTCGGTAATGAGCTATCAGCACCAGTATGTCGACGGTACCCGCATCCACTTCCCGGTCGGGAAAGTGGTGTGCATTGGCCGTAACTACGCCGAGCATGCAAAGGAACTGGATAATCCGGTACCCACCGAACCCTTGCTGTTCATCAAGCCCGGCAGTTGCGTGGTTCCGCTGGAAAGCAGCTTCAGCATTCCCGTCGATCGGGGTTCGGTGCATTACGAAGCGGAAATCGCCGTGCTGATCGGCAAGCCGCTGTCGCCCCGGCCAAGCGTCGAAGAAGTGCTCGATGCCATTTCCGGCTTCGCTCCGGCCCTGGACCTGACCCTTCGGGACAAGCAGGCCGAACTCAAGGCCAAGGGCCTGCCATGGGAAGTCGCCAAGTCATTCGATGGCGCGGCGGTGATTGCGCCATTCGTATCAAACGCCACCTTTGCCGACCTGGCCGATATTTCCGTTCGCCTGACCATCAACGGTGAAGTGCGCCAGGACGGCAACAGCAGCCTGATGCTCAATCCCATCGTACCGATGATCCAGTACATGGCCGGCTGCTTCTCGCTGCAGGCCGGCGATGTGATCCTCACCGGCACCCCGGCGGGCGTCGGGCCATTGAATGTGGGGGATGAGCTGGTGCTGGAACTGCCGGGGGCCAGCCGTTTCGAAAGCAGCGTTTGCTGACTCGGGCGTCTGATCACTAGAGATCATTATGGGAGCGGGCTTGCTCGCGAAGGCAGTATAGCAGCCAACGTAGATGTTGAATCTGATGGCCTCTTCGCGAGCAAGCTGAACTGGCCTAATGATTTTGGACACTTCAATCGGGCGCTATGATGGCGCCCAAATCTGAGGTGTTTGGATATGCGTAAATCTTATTCGAGTGAGTTCAAGCTCAAGGCTGCCAGCATGGTGCTGGACGAAGGCCAGTCAGTTCCCGAAGTCTGCGCCAGTCTGGATATTGGCCCTACCGCCTTGCGTCGTTGGGTCGATCAGGTACGCAAAGAGCGTTTGGGCTCGACGCCGGTAGGCGCCAAGGCGATTACCGCCGACCAGCGAGAGATTCAGAGGCTCAAAGCCCTGCTCAGGGAGAAAGACCTGGACATCGAAATTCTAAAAAAGGCCAGTGCTCTCCTGCTTTTGGACGCCAAAGATCATTCACGCTGATCGATGAGCTGGACGAGCAGTACGGCGTTAATCGGTGTTGCCGGGCGTTCGGCGTCAACCGCAGCAGCTTTTACGCCTGGCGTCAGCGCCAAGGTAAGGCTAATC
>NZ_VIUG01000033.1:0-71227 GCF_007828255.1 Pseudomonas sp. SJZ078
TGAATGTGCCGACGTCTTCGCGAGCAAGCCCGCTCCCACTGGGGTCTGTGGCGTATGCAAAGGCTGCGTGCGCCGAAGATCCAGTGTGGGAGCGAGCCTGCTCGCGAAAGCGGTGTGTCTGCCATAGGGATGTTGAATGTGCCGACGTCTTCGCGAGCAAGCCCGCTCCCACTGGGGTCTGTGGCGTATGCAAAGGCTGCGTGCGCCGAAGATCCAGTGTGGGAGCGGGCCTGCTCGCGAAAGCGGTGCGTCTGCCATAGGGATGTTGACTGTGCCGACGTCTTCGCGAGCAAGCCCGCTCCCACAAGGGTCTGTGGCGTATGCAAAGGCTGCGTGCACCGAAGATCCAGTGTGGGAGCGAGCCTGCTCGCGATGGCGTCCGCCAGGGCGCCGCTTACTTGTCCTGGAACTCCGGCGTCCGCTTGGCCACGAAGGCCGCCATGCCTTCCTTCTGATCCTGGGTCGCGAATGCTGCGTGGAACACGCGGCGCTCGAAACGCACGCCTTCGGACAGGCTCACTTCAAACGCACGGTTGACGCTTTCCTTGACCATCATGCTGATCGGCACCGACTTGGACGCGATCAGTGCAGCGGTTTTCAGGGCGTCTTCCAGCAACTCGTCGGCCGGTACGATCCGCGCCACGATGCCGCAACGCTCCGCCTCCACCGCGTCGATAAAACGCCCAGTCAGGCACATTTCCATGGCCTTGGCCTTGCCCACCGCACGGGTCAGGCGCTGGGTGCCGCCCATGCCCGGCAGGACGCCGAGGTTGACTTCCGGCTGGCCGAACCTGGCGCTGTCGCCGGCCAGGATGAAGTCGCACATCAAAGCCAGTTCACAGCCGCCACCCAGAGCGAAGCCGTTCACCGCCGCGATGATCGGCTTGCGGCGGTTGGCCACGCGGTCGCTGTCGCTGAACAGGTCGTCGAGGTAGATCTGCGGATAGGTCAGCTCGGCCATTTCCTTGATGTCGGCCCCGGCGGCGAAGGCTTTCTTCGAGCCGGTCAGCACGATGCAGCCGATCTTCGGGTCCGCCTCAAGGCTGTCCAGCGCGTGATTCAACTCGCTGACGATCTGCGCGTTCAAGGCGTTCAGCGCCTGGGGACGGTTGAGGGTGATCAGGCCGACGCGGTCCTTGATTTCCAACAAAATCGTTTCGTAACTCATGCAGGACTCCTGTTCAAAGATTGCGCGAAATGACCATGCGCTGAATGTCGCTGGTGCCTTCGTAGATCTGGCAGACCCGCACGTCGCGGTAGATGCGTTCCAGCGGGAAGTCGTTGAGATAACCGTATCCGCCCAGGGTTTGCAACGCCATGGAGCAGACTTTTTCGGCCATTTCCGAGGCGAACAGCTTGGCCATGGAAGCCTCTACCAAAGCAGGCTGACCGTTATCCCGCAGCGCGGCAGCGTAATGCACCATTTGCCGCGCCACGGCGATCTGGGTCGCCATGTCTGCCAGGCGGAACGCCACGGCTTGGTGCTCGATAATCGGTTTGCCGAAGCTCTGGCGCTCGCGGGCATAGTCCCGGGCCGCCTCGAATGCCGCGCGCGCCATGCCCACCGATTGCGCCGCGATGCCGACCCGCCCGCCTTCCAGGTTCGCCAGAGCGACCCTGTAGCCTTCACCCTCCTCCCCCAGCCGATTGGCAACCGGCACCTTCACATCTTCGAACAGGATCTGGCAGGTATCGGAAGCATGTTGGCCGAGTTTGTCCTCGACCCGCGCCACACTGTAGCCCGGTGAATCGGTCGGCACGATGAACGCACTGATGCCACGCTTGCCGGCACTCGGGTCGGTCACCGCGAACACGATCACCACCCCGGCGTTCTGTCCCGAGGTGATGAACTGCTTGCAACCGTTGAGTACGTAATGATCGCCGTTCAGCCGCGCCCGGGTCTTCAGGCTGCTGGCATCCGAGCCGGCCTGGGGCTCGGTCAGGGCAAAGGCGCCAAGCATCGCGCCACTGGCCAGGGGCGTGAGGAATCGGGCCTTCTGCTCATCGCTGCCGAACTTGAGGATCGGCACGCAACCCACCGAGTTGTGCACGCTCATGATGGTCGAGCATGCCCCGTCGCCGGCGGCGATTTCCTCCAGGGCCATGGCGTAGGTCAGGTAGCCGGTATCGCAACCGCCCCATTGCTCCGGCACGAGCATGCCGAAGAAACCCAGCTCGGCCATTTCGCCGATGGCTTCCCTGGGAAAGCGGTGCTCGCGGTCCCACTCGGCGGCGAACGGTTTCAGGCGTTCCTGGGCGAACTGCCGGGCCACGTCGCTGATTTGGGTCTGTTCTTCAGTCGGGAGCATGGTGATTCCTTAGTACAGACATTCGACGGCCATGGCCGTGGCTTCGCCGCCGCCGATGCAAATCGCTGCGACGCCGCGCTTGAGGCCTTTCTGGCGCAGGGCTGAGAGCAGCGTCACCAGGATCCGCGCCCCGGACGCACCAATCGGGTGGCCCAACGCACAGGCGCCGCCGTGGATGTTGACCTTGTCGTGGGGGATTTCCAGTTTACCCATCGTCACCAGGCCCACTACGGCGAAGGCTTCGTTGACCTCGAACAAATCGACCTCAGCCAGCGACCAGCCGGTCTTTTGCATGAGTTTTTTCACGGCGCCGACCGGCGCGGTGGGAAACAGGCTCGGCGTGTCGGCAAACGCCGCGTGACCGTGGATCACCGCCAGGGGTTTCAAACCCCGCTCGACGGCCTGGCTCTGGCGCATCAGTACCAGCGCCGCGGCACCGTCGGAGATAGAGCTGGCGTTGGCCGCCGTCACCGTGCCGCCCTCGCGGAATGCCGGCTTGAGGGACGCGATCTTGTCGATCCGCGCCTTGGGCGGCTGTTCGTCGTGGCTCACCGTGACCTGTTCCTTGCCGACCATGACCTGCAGCGGCACGATCTCGGCGTCGAAGCTACCGTCCTTGATCGCCTGCTGGGCGCGGGTGGTGGACGCGATGGCGAAGGCGTCCTGGGCTTCACGGCTGAAACCGTTGGCTTCGGCGCAATCCTCGGCGAAGGTGCCCATCAGGCGCCCCTTGTCGTAGGCATCTTCCAGGCCGTCGAGGAACATGTGATCCAGGACCTTGCCATGGCCCATGCGCAAGCCGCTGCGGGCGCGATCGAGCAGATACGGGGCGTTGGACATACTTTCCATGCCGCCGGCCACCACCACCTCGGCGCTGCCGGCCACGAGCAGGTCATGGGCGAGCATCGTCGCCTCCATGCCCGAACCGCACATCTTGTTCAGGGTGGTGCAACGGGTCGATTTGTCGAGTCCGGCACCCAGCGCCGCCTGCCGCGCCGGGGCCTGGCCCTGGCCGGCGGCGAGCACGCAACCGAACAGCACTTCCTCCACCGCACCCGGTGCGATACCAGCGCGTTCGACCGCTGCCTTGATGGCGGCCGCACCCAGTTGCGGGGCGCTGAGGCTCTTGAGTTCGCCCTGGAAACCGCCCATGGGGGTACGGACGGCGCTGACGATGACAATCGGATCGTGGGTCATGACAAAATCCTCCTTACTTCGCGGCCATGCGCAAGGCACCGTCGAGACGGATCACCTCGCCGTTGAGCATGCTGTTTTCAATGATATGCCTGACCAGCGCCGCGTACTCGGCCGGTTTGCCCAGGCGCGGCGGGAACGGTACGCCAGCGGCCAGGGAATCGCGGACTTCCGGGGTCATGCCGGCCATCATCGGCGTTTCGAAAATGCCGGGGGCAATGGTCATCACCCGGATGCCATAGCGGGCCAGTTCCCGGGCGGCCGGCAGGGTCAGGCTAGCGATGGCCCCCTTGGAAGCAGAATAGGCTGCCTGGCCGATCTGGCCATCGAACGCCGCCACCGATGCGGTGTTGATGATCACCCCGCGCTCACCGTCGGCGTTGGCCTCGGTTTCGGCAATGGCCGCAGCGGCCAGGCGCATCAGGTTGAAGCTGCCGATCAGGTTGACGTTGATCACCTGACTGAAGCTGGCCAGTGCATGGGGGCCGTTCTTGCCGAGGATCTTCTCGCCACGCACGATCCCTGCGCAGTTCACCAGGCCATTCAGGCCGCCGAATGCCTCGACGGTGGCCTTGACCGCCGCTTCGGCCGCCGCCTCGTTGCTGATGTCCGCCACCACGCTCCGGCAGCCGAGCTTCTGCGCCTGGGCGGCCACGGCTTCAGCATTGAGGTCCACCAGTATCACCTGGGCGCCGGCCTTGACCAACAGCTCGCCGGTGGCCGCACCGAGGCCGGACGCGCCGCCGCTGACGAGGAATATTTTGTTGTCGATCTGCATCATGGTTTCCTTGGATTCAAGCTGAAACGTTAGCTGCCGCAGTCTCTTGAACTTTGGCGATTTCCTGGTTGCGCAAGATAAAGCGCTGCAATTTGCCGCTCGGGGTTTTCGGCAAATCGCTGACAAATTCGATTTCACGGGGATACGCATGGGCGGCCAGGCGCTTGCGCACGTGTTGGCGCAGTTCTTCGGCCAGCTCCGGCGCGGCACGGTACTGGGCACTGAGCACGACGAAAGCCTTCACCAACTCGGTACGCTCCGGGTCGGGTTTGCCGACCACGGCGGCTTCCACCACGGCCGGGTGTTCGATCAAGGCGCTTTCCACGTCGAAAGGACCGACGCGATAGCCCGACGTGGTGATCACGTCGTCACTGCGACCGACGAAGCTGATACTGCCGTCCGGGTTCAGCTCAACGGTATCGCCGCTCAGGTAATAATGGCCGACGAACGCCTTGGTGGGCACACCCTGATAACCGGCGAACCAGCACATCGGCGACTGGCTGCGGTCTACGGCGAGAATGCCTGGCTGGCCGACACCCAGTTCCTGGTGGTTCTCATCCAGTACCACGATCCGATGACCCGGCGAGGCAAAGCCGGCCGCCCCGAGGTGCACCGGATGCTCAAGCCCGTGGTGGTTGCACAGCACCATGCCCAGTTCGGTCTGGCCGTAATGGTCGTGGATCACCACGCCCAGGTTATCGGCGAACCAGCGGATCACTTCCGGGTTCAGCGGCTCGCCGGCACTGCTGACGATGCGCAGCCGGCCCTTGATCGAACGGGCGAACTGCTCGCCTCCGGCAATCAGCAGGCGATAGGCGGTGGGCGAGCCTGTGAGGTTGGTGATGCCGTATTTGTTGATGACTCGGCAGGTGCTTTCCAGGGTGAAGGGCCCATCGTAGAACGTGATGGGATGGCCCATCGCCAAGGGGCCGGTCACGCCGAAGTAGATTCCGTAGGCCCAGCCTGGATCGGCGAGGTTCCAGAAGGCATCTTCGGCACGCAGATCCACGGCGTCACGGGTATAGCTCTGGAACGCGACGATGGCCTTGAGCGGTACGGCCAACGCCTTGGCCGGCCCGGTGGTGCCGGACGTGAACATCAGCAGAAATGGGTCTTCGCCGGTGAGCATCACCGGCTCGCACTGGTTGGAGTGGTTTGCCACTTCAGCCCAGAAGCTGTAGTCGCCCCGCACGATTCCCCGGCCTTGTTCGCCGCCGATGGTGACCACCGTGGGGCAACCGCTCACTTCGTTGAGTTTGGGCCGGTTGACGCTGTCGGTGACGACGATGCGCGCGCCAGAGCTGCCGAGACGGTGCTCGATGGCCTTGGGTCCGAACGCGGTGAACAATGGCTGATACACGGCGCCGATGCGCCAGGTGGCAAGCACCACGATCAGCAGCTCCGCGGTGCGAGGCAACAGGCCGGCGACCTTGTCGCCCTTGGTCACGCCCTGGGCCAGCAGGAAATTGGCAAAGCGTGCGGCGTTATCCTGCAGGTCACGGTAGGTCCAGGTCGCGTCACTGCCGTCACGGCCTTCCCAGAACAAGGCGATACGTCCCGGCAACGCATGCCGGTCGCAACACTCGACACAGGCGTTCAGCGCCTGGAGCGAACCGTGCAGCGCGGCGTTGACGGTGTTCAAATAATCGAACTGCGACGTGGCGGACGAGTAATCGCACATGACTAGAATCCCTCTGTACTTTTTATTGGTTGGGGGAACCGTGAACAGGGGAATACTCGCGCCGAAGGGCATGGCCGGCAATGGTCAAAGCTATCAAGTTGGCTGA
This sequence comes from Pseudomonas sp. SJZ078, assembly GCF_007828255.1. Lineage (NCBI taxonomy): Bacteria > Pseudomonadati > Pseudomonadota > Gammaproteobacteria > Pseudomonadales > Pseudomonadaceae > Pseudomonas > Pseudomonas sp. SJZ078. Next base: position 6,069 of record NZ_VIUG01000033.1, read on the forward strand.
CTGGTTTGGCCATGGTTTGATGCAGAAACTGGACTATGCAATGCACATTGTGGGAGCGGGCTTGCTCGCGAAAGCGTCGGACCAGTCAGCATATTTGCAAACTGCCCCACCGCTTTCGCGAGCAAGCCCGCTCCCACAGGGGGTTGCGGCCAGCTCCCGCTACAAAGGCTGCTTCCAAGCAAATGAATACACCTTCCCCGGCGCCGGAGGCTGGCAACGCTGGTTATCGGCATCGGCCCCCACCAGGAACCATTCGGCCCTGGAGGTCTCGCCGACGCTGCGAGCCTTTTGCGGGTCGTAGCAGCGCGCCAGCTCCCGCGCCGGCACCAACGCGTAGGCCTGCGGGTGGCTGCGCAGCCACAACGCGGACTGTTCCAGGGACTGATGGCTATAGAAGCCAAAATGCACGATGGGTTGTCGGGCGAACAACCAGTGCCCTTCACGCCACCCCACCAGTACCAACTCGGCGTTGTTGCTCAGTCGCGCGACGTCAGCCATGAGGGTTTCGTGAGGATTGACGCCCTCCTTATGGGGTTCGACGAAGCCGCGGACAAACCAGGCGCACAACCACACCACGGTCAGGACAACGAAGACCTTCCTGCCCCGCGGACGTCGGCTGAACCAGCAGCGCAACATCCACGGAACCAGCGGCGCCACCAGCAGAATCAGCCCTGGCAATGCCGGAAAAATATACAGCTTGCGCTTGCCGCTGCTCAGGCTGAAGAACAGCAGCACCAGCACGACCCAGCCGAGCAATACCAGCACCCGCCCATCGTGCTTGAGCAATTGTCGGCGCCAGGCCGGCACCAGCCAGGGCAGCATGAAGAAAATCGGCAACCAGTACTTCGGGATCACCTCGACGAAGAAATACCAGAAGGGTTCGCGGTGCTCCCATGCGTTGGCATAGCGACCCGCCGTTTGCTTGAACAGGATTTCCTGGGCGTAGGCCACGCTGTCGGTACTGCCTTGCGCCACGATCAGCAACAACGGGCCCAGCCACACCGCAATGGCAGCCAGCGCCGCCGGCAACCCCAGCCACCAGTGAGCGGTTTTCCCAGGCATCGGCGCCACGCCCTTCCAGCCTTTGCGCACCGCATAGGCATAAGGAATCAGCATCAACACCGGCAGAAAGCCAACCCCTTTGCTGATGATGCCGAACCCCATCGCCGCGCAGGCCATGTAGTACCAGCGCCAGTCCGGACCGAGCAGCAGGTGCCGGCACAGGCCATAAAGTCCCAGGATGGTCCAGAGCGCGAGAAAGCCATCGATCTGTCCGGTGCGCAGGATGCTGTAGGTCTGGTAGGTCGCCAGGAACAACAACGCGGCGACCACGCCGATGCGCCGTCCCCACAGCCGCCGGCCCAGGTCATACAGGCAGGCAGTGGTCACGCTGCCGGCCAGCAGCGCGGGCAAGTACAAGGCAACTTTTGGCAAGTGGGTCAGTTGCACGAACAGCGCCACCGCCCACATGAACAGGGGCGGCTTGTCCGCATAGATTTCCCCGGCCCGATGGGGAATGAACCACGAGCCGTTCTGCAGCATTTCCAGGGCTACGCCGAGGAAACGTTCTTCATCGACATTCAGCGGTTGCCGCCAGCCGAGTCCGGCGCCCACCATGACCAACGCCAATAACGCAAAGCCCAGCCCTTCCAACCGTGGGGAAGCTAATCGTATCCGCACCGCTTCAGCCCCTTTTGTCCAGCTCGAGGCCTTTGTGTTCATGCTGCCTGGCGATCAATTGCAGATTGCGCAGGTACACAATGAAGCCGAAGGACTGGCCGAGAATGAACACCGGGTCTTGGCGATAAATGGCGTATGCCAGAAGCAAGGCACTGCCGGCGATGCTCAGGTACCAGAATCCGACCGGAATCACGCTGCGCTTCTTGTACTCGCTGTAGAGCCACTGCAAGGCAAAGCGCCCGGTAAAGACCAACTGGCCCATGAACCCCACGGCCAGCCACATCGATTCCCTGCCCATGTCAGGCCTCGCTTTCTTGCGCGTTGACGTCCAGGCGGGTGCGTTTTATCAACCACCACACCCCCAACAGATCGACGATGCCCACCAGGGCCCGGTCCAGGTTTCCATAATTGGACACTCCTGCCCCGCGCTCACGGTGGTTGACCGGCTGGACCAGCATCCGGCCGTTATGACGACGGATCAGGGCAGGAATGAACCGGTGCATGTGATCGAAGTACGGCAGGCGCAGAAAGGCCTCGCGCTCGATCAGTTTGATGCCGCAGCCGGTATCCGGGGTCTGGTCTTTCAGCAGGCTGGCGCGCAGCTTGTTGGCAAACCGCGAGGCCCAGCGCTTGCTCGCCGTGTCGCGACGGTTCACCCGGTGCCCCGCCACCAGCTTGACGCCCGCGGGCTTGCCCTCCGAACCGCGCACCAGGTCGAGCATCTTCGGCAAGTCGGCCGGATCGTTCTGACCATCACCATCCAGGGTCGCCAACCAGTGCCCGCGGGCCACCACGGCGGCGTGGTGGATGGAGGTGCTCTGCCCCAGGGAACGGGCATGGCTGAGCACCCGTAGTTGAGGGTAGCCCTGGCCTTGTAGCGAGCGCAGCTCGGCCGCAGTGGCGTCGGTGCTGCCATCGTCCACCACGATGACTTCGAAGGCCTCGTTGACCAGCGCCCTACGCACCTCCTCCAATAACGGAATGAGATTGCCTGCTTCGTTCTTCGCCGGGATCAAGACGGATACATAAGGGGTTTCGTGCATGACTTACCTATTCGAAATGCGCGGTTAAACGCGGTAATAGTCGCGGTACCAATCGACAAACGACCGCACACCGTTGGACACCGGAACCTGCGGACGAAAATCCACCCGCTCTTCCAGGTCACGGGTGTCCGCCCACGTGTCGACCACATCGCCTGATTGCAACGGCAAGAAATTCTTGATGGCGCGGATACCCGTCGCCTCCTCGATGCACTCGACAAAATGCAGGAGCTTCACCGGCGAACCGCGTCCAATGTTGTAGACCTTGTTCGGTGCACCGCTTTCATCGGTAGGCGGCCGCGGCAGTAATCGCACGAGGCCTTCGACAATGTCGTCGATGTAGGTGAAATCCCGAGACATCGCGCCATCGTTGTACACATCGATGGCGCGGCCGTTGAGGATGGCATCCGTGAACTTGAACAGCGCCATGTCGGGTCGGCCCCAAGGCCCATACACGGTAAAAAAGCGCAGGCCGGTCGTGGGGATGCCGTAGAGATGGGAGTAGGAATGAGCCATCAACTCATTGGCACGCTTGGTCGCGGCGTAGAACGACATGGGTCGATCGACCGGGTCGGTGGTGGCATACGGCAGGTGATCGCTCAAGCCATACACCGAACTGCTCGAGGCATAGATCAGATGCGCCGGCCCATGGGCACGACAGGCTTCGAGGATGTTGAGGAAGCCCACCAGATTGCTTTGCGCGTAGGTGTCCGGATTGTCGATGGAGTAACGCACGCCGGCCTGGGCAGCCAGGTGGATGACCTGTTCGAAACACTGTTCGGCAAACAGATCCTGCAACGCTTGCTTGTCAGCCACATCGAGCCAACGGAACTGAAAGTTGGAACAGGCGTCCAGTTGCGCAAGCCGGTCCCGTTTCAACTCGACGCTGTAATAGCTGTTGAGGTTATCGACACCAATGACCTGGTGACCATCGGCGCATAAGCGCTTGACGGTATGAAAGCCGATGAAACCGGCGGCGCCGGTGACCAGAATTTTCATGCGTCGGATTCCTGTCCAACCGGGAGACAGGAGATCGCCTTGAAACTGACATACCCGCTACTCAAAACAGTCACTTGTATACGTCACTCTGCTGGATGGCCCGACTTCTCGGCACTTGCAGAACTTTTATCAAACTTAAATGACGGTTTTGTGATCGAAACATGACTCGCTGGACGCTCGAATGCCGAACGTAGAAAGCGATCAGCTGCGCGAGCCTGTTGATAGGTTCAAACAGCATCCACCCAGTAGAAGAACATGTAATACAAATAGAAAATGCCTCGTAAGCATTTTGCTACTACCCATGTAAGAAACAGGCTCTAACGTAAAAAACGCCTATAAGTGAAGTTTTTTTTACCCAGCTGTTTTTCACACTTATTTCAAAAAAAACCGCCTAACCTCAAAGAACAGGGGCCAACTCGACCTGAATATGCATCTGCCCAACCGAAACCGAAACACTTCCTGTGATGCTTCTCTTGCGAGGTAACTCCTTGATACAGCCTTGCTTTTAGGGGCTACGCTATCTTGGATCCAATCTATCGTTTCAACGTCTACTGACTCTTCAGTTCCCTGGGGTACCCATGACTCAATCGTTTCTTCCCTTCTCTCGCCCCAGCATTGGCGATGAAGAGATTGCCGCTGTAAATGAGGTACTGCGCTCCGGCTGGATCACCACGGGTCCAAAAAATCAGCAACTTGAAGAGCAGTTCGCCGCGTATGTGGGTTGCCGCCACGCTGTTGCACTTTCTTCGGCCACCGGCGGTATGCACATTGCGTTACTGGCACTAGGCATTGGCCCGGGCGATGAAGTCATTACGCCGTCCCAGACCTGGGTATCGACCGCCAACATGATCTGCCTGTTGGGTGCCACGCCAGTATTCGTCGACGTGGACCGCGACACACTCATGAGCGATCTTTCGAGTATCGAAGCCGTTATCACCTCGCGCACCAAAGCAATCATCCCGGTGCACTACGCCGGCGCCGCGTTCGATCTCGACCCTCTCTATGCATTGGCGGACAAACACGGCATCGCCGTTATCGAGGACGCCGCGCACGCGGCTGGCACCCTCTACAAAGGTCGCCACGTCGGGGCCCAAGGCACGGCAATTTTCTCGTTCCATGCGATCAAGAACATGACTTGCGCCGAAGGCGCCATGTTCGTCACGGACGATGAAGCACTCGCCGCCCGGGTGCGCATGCTCAAGTTCCACGGCCTCGGCGTTGACGCCTACGACCGCCTCACCCATGGTCGCAAACCCCAGGCGCAGGTGATGGAGCCGGGGTTCAAATACAACCTGGCCGACATCAATGCCGCCATCGCTCTCGTGCAATTGGAGCGCCTGGACGAAATCAACGCCAAACGCACCGAACTGGCCAAGGCCTACCTGCAACGGTTGGAAGGTTCAAAGGTGCAGCCATTGGCGCTTCCGGCCTATGCGCAGCAGCACGCCTGGCACCTGTTCATCCTGCGCATCGATGCCGAGCGCTGCGGCCTGGACCGCGAAGCGTTCATGAAAGCCTTGCAGGCGCAGGACATCGGCACGGGCATCCATTTCATCGGAACGCACCTGCACACCTACTACCGCCAGCGCTTCCCCGACGTCCATCTACCCAATACCGAATGGAATTCGGCACGTCTGTGCTCGATTCCGCTGTTTCCCGACATGACCGGCGATGACGTGAACCGCGTTGTCGACACCATTGAAAACGTCTTGGACGCCCACCTGTGAAACCTTACCCGATCAATTGCGTGTCGATTGTCATCCCGGTCTACAACGAACAAGAGAGCCTGCCCGAGTTGCTTCGACGTACCGAAGCGGCGTGCCGGCAATTGCACCACAAGTACGAAATCGTGCTGGTCGACGACGGCAGTCGGGACGAGTCGGCGCAGATCCTGGAAGAGGCTGCGACGCTGCGAGGCAGCCCGATCGTCGCGGTGATCCTGAACCGCAATTATGGTCAGCACGCCGCGATCATGGCCGGTTTCGAGCAGTGCAAGGGCGATGTCATCATCACCCTCGACGCCGACCTGCAAAACCCGCCCGAAGAGATTCCACGCCTGGTGGCCCAGGCCGAACTGGGCTATGACGTGGTCGCCACGGTACGCAACAACCGCCAGGATTCGGCCCTGCGGCGCTGGCCGTCGAAGCTGATCAACCTGGCGGTGCAGCGCTCCACCGGCGTTGCCATGAGCGACTATGGCTGCATGCTGCGCGCCTATCGGCGGTCCATCGTCGACGCCATGCTCGCGTGCCGCGAACGCAGCACCTTCATCCCGATCCTCGCCAACAGCTTTGCCCGGCATACCACAGAGATCCTGGTGAGCCATGCCGAGCGCGAGCACGGAGAGTCCAAGTACAGCGCCATGCGCCTGGTCAACCTGATGTTTGACCTGATCACCTGTATGACCACCACACCTCTACGGCTGCTGAGCATCGTTGGCTTCGCCATGGCCGGCCTGGGCGTGCTGTTCGCCATGGCCTTGATCGTGCTGCGGCTGGTCTTCGGTGCCAGTTGGGCCGGCGGCGGGACGTTCGTGCTGTTCGCCGTGCTGTTCGTGTTCACCGGCGGGCAGTTCATTGGCATGGGGTTGCTGGGCGAGTACCTGGGGCGGATGTACAGCGACGTGCGAGCGCGCCCACGGTTCTTCGTCGAAAAGGTTCTGCGTGGACAGCCTGCCGTGCCCCCACCCGTTATCACCGTTGATGGCCTCACTTCCACTTCTTCAGACCAGGTTCTCTCATGAGCGTAAAAGCCGTTGTTTTCGCCTATCACGATATTGGCTGTGTCGGTATCGAAACCCTGCTCGACTCCGGCTTCGATATTGTCGCGGTGTTTACCCACGCCGACGACCCAAAGGAGAACACCTTCTACGGCTCCGTCGCGCAATTGTGCGCACGCAAGGGCATCCCGGTTCATGCTCCCGAAGACGTCAATCATCCGCTGTGGGTCGAGCGCATCGGCAAACTCGATCCCGATTACCTGTTCTCGTTCTACTACCGTCACTTGCTGAGCGAACCGCTGCTCGCCATCGCCCCTAAAGGCGCGTTCAACCTGCACGGCTCCCTGCTGCCGCGCTATCGTGGACGGGCGCCAGCCAACTGGGTACTGGTCAATGGTGAAACCGAAACCGGCGTGACCCTGCATCGCATGGTCAAGCGCGCGGATGCCGGTGCGATCCTGGCCCAGCAACGGGTGGCCATCGAGCGCAGCGACACCGCGTTGACCTTGCATGGCAAATTACGCCAGGCGGCCACCGACCTGCTGCGCGACACCCTGCCCACGTTGCTTGCCGGTGAAGCCAGCGAAACGGAGCAGGACGAATCCAAGGCCACGGTGTTCGGTCGGCGCACGGCGGCGGACGGCAGACTGGTCTGGCAGCGCCCGGCCGAAGAACTGTTCAACCTGGTCCGGGCGGTGACCCAGCCTTATCCCGGGGCGTTTTGTGCCGTCGGCGAACACAAGCTGATCGTCTGGAGCGCGGAAGTCGTCGAGGGCAACGAAGGCCAGGATCCGGGGCGCGTCATCAGCGTCGATCCGCTGCGCATTGCGTGTGGCGTGGATTCGTTGGTGATCACCTCGGGCCAACGCAACGAAAACGGCTTGTACCTGGGCGGGCCACAATTGGCCAACGAGTTGGGACTGGTCGACGGCTCGTTGCTGCACGGCACTGAGTCCCGCCGGGGCCCACGGCGTACCCGGGTGTTGATCCTGGGCGTCAACGGTTTCATCGGCAATCACCTGTCGGAACGCTTGCTGCGCGACGATAAATACGATGTCTATGGCCTCGACATCGGCTCCGATGCCATCGAACGCCTGCGCAGTCATCCGCATTTCCATTTCGTCGAAGGCGACATCAGCATCCATTCCGAGTGGATCGAATACCACATCAAGAAATGCGACGTCATCCTGCCGCTGGTCGCCATCGCCACCCCCATCGAGTACACCCGAAATCCGCTGCGGGTGTTCGAGTTGGATTTCGAAGAGAACCTGAAACTGGTTCGCTACTGCGTCAAGTACAACAAGCGCGTGATCTTCCCCTCGACGTCCGAAGTCTATGGCATGTGCCAGGACAACAACTTCGACGAAGACACCTCCAACCTCACTGTCGGCCCGATCAACAAGCAGCGCTGGATCTACTCGATTTCCAAGCAACTGCTCGACCGGGTGATCTGGGCCTACGGCCAACAAGGCCTGAAATTCACTTTGTTTCGCCCCTTCAACTGGATGGGCCCGCGCCTGGATCGATTGGATTCGGCACGCATCGGCAGCTCCCGAGCGATTACCCAATTGATCCTCAACCTGGTGGAAGGTACGCCGATCCGCCTGTTCGATGGCGGTGAACAGAAGCGTTGCTTCACTGATATTGCCGACGGTGTCGAAGCACTGGCGCGGATCGTCGACAACGAGAACAACGCCTGCAACGGCCAGATCATCAACATCGGCAACCCGGACAACGAAGCCAGCATTCGCCAATTGGGCGAGGAGCTGCTGCGACAGTTCGAGGCACACCCGCTGCGCGACAACTTTCCGCCCTTCGCCGGGTTCCGTGATGTCGAAAGCAAGGCCTTCTATGGCACCGGTTACCAAGACGTCTCACACCGCAAACCGAGCATCGCCAATGCCAAGCGCCTGCTGGACTGGACGCCAACCGTGCAGATGAGTGAAACCATCGGCAACACGCTGGATTTCTTCCTGCGCGAAGCCATGCGCGAAATCGCGGACAAGCGTTGATGCAGGCGGGTCTTCGAATCGATGTCGACACCTACCGAGGCACACGTGAGGGTGTGCCGCAGTTACTGGACATTCTCCAGGAGGCACAGGTCAAGGCGACGTTTTTCTTCAGCGTTGGACCCGACAACATGGGGCGTCATCTGTGGCGCCTGTTGCGGCCGCAGTTCCTTTGGAAAATGCTGCGCTCCAACGCCGTCGGGTTATACGGCTGGGACATCTTACTGGCCGGCACCACCTGGCCTGGCAAGCCTATCGGCCGCGATCTCGGGCACCTGATGCGTCAGGCCCGGGCGGCTGGCCATGAGGTCGGTTTGCACGCCTGGGATCACCATGGCTGGCAGGCCAATGCCGGACGCTGGGAGCACGCGCAGCTGATCGAGCAGATTCGCCGAGGCGTAGACAGCCTCAGCGATATCCTCGGTGAACCCGTTACCTGCTCGGCGGCGGCCGGTTGGCGCGCGGATGAGCGTGTGATCGAGGCCAAGCAGGCGTTTGGCTTTCGCTATAACAGCGATTGCCGGGGGCAGAGCCTGTTCCGCCCCGCGCTGGCCGATGGAGGCCTGGGCACGCCGCAGATTCCCGTAGACCTACCGACCTTCGATGAGGTGGTCGGCCCAAGCGTCATGGCCAAGGATTACAACGCTTTCATTCTTGAGCGCTTTGCCGCCGGCAAACTCAACGTCTACACGATCCATGCCGAAGTAGAAGGGATACTGATGGCCAACCATTTCCGTCAATTGCTGGCGCAAGCACGCCAGCGAAGCATCCGTTTTCAGCCCTTGGGTGATCTGCTGCCCACCGCCGTTGACGGCTTGCCTGCAGGTCGTGTGAAGCGCGGCACGCTCGAAGGCCGCGAAGGCTGGCTGGGAGTGCAAGGCGCATGAGCAAGCCTTGGGCACTACCGCTGCTGCTGGCGACCTGTCTGTTGGCTTACCTGCTGCCGCTGGGCAGTCATGGGCTGTGGATTCCCGACGAAACCCGCTATGCCCAGATCAGCCAGGGCATGCTGCTGAGCGGCGACTGGGTGTCGCCCCAGTTCATGAGCCTGCGCTACTTCGAAAAACCGGCGGCCGGCTATTGGATGATCGCCGTCGGCCAGGCGCTGTTCGGTGAGAATCTGTTCGGTGTGCGCATCGCCTCGGCCATCAGCATCGGGCTCAGCGTGCTGCTGTGCTACTTGCTTGCCCGCCGGCTCTGGAACGATCCTCGCAAGAGTTTCGTCTGCGCGCTGCTGTACATGAGCCTGACCGTGGTCGCCGGCGCCGCGGGCTACGCCAACCTCGATCCGCAGTTCACCTTCTGGGTCAATCTGAGCCTGGCCGCCTTGTGGTTTGCCCTGGATAGCAGTGTCCGCCGCCAACGCCTGATCGGCTGGGCGATGCTGGGGCTGGCCTGCGGCATGGGTTTCTTGACCAAGGGTTTTCTTGCCTGGTTGTTGCCGGTGCTGATCGCCCTGCCCTGGATGGCCTGGCAACGCCGCTGGCGTGAGTTGCTGGTCTTCGGGCCGCTGGCGATCGCCGTGGCCATTGTCGTCAGCCTGCCCTGGGCCCTGGCGGTGCACACCGAAGAACCGGATTACTGGCGGTTCTTCTTCTGGCACGAACATATCCGGCGCTTTGCCGGGGACGATGCCCAACATAACGCGCCCTGGTGGTTCTATCTGCCGCTGCTGGTGGCGTTCAGTCTGCCCTGGGTCGCGCTGTTGCCCCCTGCGCTGCGGCAGGCGTGGCAGACCCGGCGCCAGGCGAGTATCGCGTTCCTGTTGTTGTGGCTGTTGATGCCGCTGGCGTTTTTCAGCCTCAGCAAAGGCAAGTTGCCAAGCTACATCCTGCCGTGCCTGCTGCCCCTGGCGCTGCTCCTGGGCCATGCCCTGGCGGACCGGCTGAAGCACAAGCAGGGCCGCTCCCTTGTCATCAATGGTTGGCTCAACCTGACACTGGGCCTGCTGGTGCTATTCGCCCTGGTCTACCTGCAACTGAAAAAACCGCTGTACAACCATGAGCCGCAACACCTGACATTATTGTCCGTCGGCCTGGTCGGCTGGATCATGACCAACCTGCTGCAAGCTCTCCAGCCGTTGCGCTGCTGGGCTGCTCCGGCCTTCGGTAGCTTGCTGTTGATCGGGTTGCTACCGGCGGCAATGCCGGCGTCCGTGGTCACCAACAAGATGCCCGATCAGTTCATCCTCGAACACCTCGAGGCGCTCAGCCATACCGACAAGTTGCTGAGCAACGATCTTGGCGCCGCGTCCGCCCTCGCCTGGCGCCTGAGGCGCACGGAAGTGGCGTTGTACAACACCATTGGCGAGCTGAAATATGGCCTTGCCTACCCTGATGGCCTACGGCAACGGGTCGACCCGCCACAGGTCGAGCAATGGATGCGCGACGCCCGTCGAAACGGTCCGGTCGGCGTGGTCATGCGGGTCAAGGGTGAGGAAGAACTTCAGGAAATCGAACGGTTGCCCAAGGATGGGAAACGTTACGAACGGGGCAACCTGGTCATCCTGATCTTCCCACAGGACGCGTCATGAGCCTGTTGCTGTTATTGGCTGCCTGCGTGCTGACGTGCCTGGGACAGATAGCCCAGAAGTACGCCGTCGAGGGTTGGCGTGGCCGATCATCGGGCTGGGGCGAGAAGCTGCGCTCGCCATGGCTGTGGCTGGCGCTGGCGGCGCTGGGGGCCGGCCTGCTGGTGTGGTTGCTGGTATTGCAACGCCTCGAAGTGGGCGTCGCCTACCCGATGCTGAGCCTGAATTTCGTATTGATCACCCTGGTCGCCCGGTTTGTGTTCCACGAGACCATCGACCACCGCCATTGGCTGGGCGTCGCCCTGGTGATCGCCGGGGTGATATTGCTGGGACAGCACGCATGAACCTTCGTCGCGGTGTCATCTTTGCGCTGGGCAGCGTGTTACTGGTCAGCCTTGCGCAGTTGGCTTTGCGTTGGAGCATGAGTCGTCTTCCGCTGCCCGGACAGTGGCTCACAGGCAGCGTCGATCCAACGGCACTGGCCGTGGTACTGGGTGCCGTTGTTGCCTATGCCTTGTCGATGCTCTGTTGGCTGGTTGCGCTGCGGGATCTGCCGTTGGGCCGAGCCTATTCGCTGCTGAGCATCAGCTATGCGCTGGTGTACCTGCTTGCCGCCGTGCTGCCGGTCTTCAATGAAGGCTTCAGCCTTTCGAAAAGCCTCGGAGTGACCTTGGTCATCCTCGGCGTCCTCACCATCAACTCTCGCCCCGTTCAAGCATCCGAACCCAGGAAGGTCGTATGAAAATCAGTGTATTCGGTAGCGGCTATGTCGGTCTGGTCCAGGCAGCCGTGCTGGCAGAGGTCGGTCATGATGTCGTCTGCATGGACATCGACTGTGAGAAGGTGTCCGCCCTCAATCAGGGGCACGTCAACATCTTCGAACCTGGCCTGGCCGCGTTGGTAAAGGACAACCTGGATAACGGAAGGCTGCGTTTTACCTGCGAGGAAAAGCCTGCCGTGGAGCATGGCAAGGTCCTGTTCATCGCCGTAGGCACGCCTTCGCAGCCGGACGGTTCGGCAGACCTGAGCAGTGTTTTCGCGGTGGGTGAAGCCATCGCCCGGCACCGTAGCGAGCCCGTCATCGTCGTTGAAAAATCCACGGTCCCCGTGGGCACGGGAGATGCCCTGCGTGATCGGATAAACGAGGCCCTGCGGCACCACAGCCGAATACTGGATTTCGATATCGTCTCAAACCCGGAGTTTCTCAAGGAAGGCTCGGCCGTCGCCGATTGCAGGCGGCCTGACCGGATCGTCATCGGGTGCGAGCGGGATGATGTCCGCGACGTGATGCGCGAACTCTATGGGCCCTTCAATCGCAACCATGAACGCATCATGTTCATGGACCTGCGCAGTGCCGAGCTGACCAAATACGCGGCTAACTGCATGCTTGCTACCAAGATCAGCTTCATCAACCAGATCGCCGAGCTGGCCGAGCATCTGGGCGCCGACGTCGAATCGGTGCGCCTGGGCATCGGTGCCGACTCGCGCATCGGCTATGACTTCATCTACCCCGGTTGCGGCTATGGCGGCTCCTGCTTTCCCAAGGACATGCGCGCGTTGATCCACAGCGCCCAGCAGGCCCGATGCTCCAATGACCTGTTGCAGGCGGTGGAAGCGATCAACCAGCGACAAAAGCAAAAACTGTTCGAGCGAATCAACGCGTTCTACGAGGGCGATCTCCAAGGTCGAACGTTCGCGGTGTGGGGCCTGGCATTCAAGCCCAACACCGATGACATGCGGGATGCGCCCAGCCGGGCACTCATGGAAGCGCTTTGGGAAGCCGGCGCACATGTCCGGGCATTTGACCCGGAGGCCATGCGCCAGACCCAATCGTTGTACCCGGATCATCTCAATCTCAGCCTGATGGGCACACCGGAAGCAACCCTCAGCGGTGCCGATGCGCTGATCATCTGCACCGAGTGGCAACAGTTCAAGGCGCCGGATTTTGACCTGATCCAAAAACGGCTCAAGGCCCCGGTGATCTTTGACGGTCGCAACCTGTACAACGCAGAGCGCCTGGCACAACGGGGGTTCCAGTACTTTCCGATAGGCCGTGGCGACTCGTGCAAGTTGCCGATTTCACATCAAACAAAGTGGGAAGCCCGCATCGCGCGCTGAAAGCCGAAACCCGGGGCCCGATGAATCAGCGAGGGTCGTTGAGAATCAAGCTGCGATAATGCCCCGGATTGGACCCTGACCACTTGCGAAACGCCTTGTAGAACGAGCTGGCATCGGCAAAGCCCAGGCGCGACGCGATGTCGACGAAGCTGATGGAGGGCTCGGCGAGCCAGGTGATTGCCAGCTCCTTTCGCACGCTGTCCTTGAGCCCCTGGTAGGTCTGCCCTTCTTCCGCCAGGCGCCGGCGCAGGGTCGACGCCGACACACACAACTGCTGGGCCAGGGCTTCGGTTTCCGGCCATTGCTCGGCCGGCAACTGGCGCAGGTCGTGGCGGATCCGGCTCGCGAGGCTCTGCGGGTCGCGGTATTTGACCAGGATATTGGCCGGTGCCCGGGCCAGGAAACGCTTGAGTTCGTCGACACTGCGGCGGATGGGCAGGTCCAGGTACTCGGCGGCGAAGATCATCCGGGTACGGGGGCGGCCGAAGCGCAGGTTCTGGGAAAACATCACCCGGTAATCGTCACAGAAGTCCGGCGCCGGGCAGCGCAGCTCGACGGACAGAATGGGAATGCGCCGCCCTGCCAGCCAGCAGGCCACGCCATGGACGATCATCCAGTAGGTGAAGTAGGTAAACGCCCGCCGTGGTTCCGGATCGTCTTCCAGCAGGACGATTTCCGCCAGGCTCTGCTGGCGGACCCACTGGGCAGGCAACTGTTCAAGCATCAGTGACAGGAACCCCAGCCCCGCCGTCAGGCCGGCCGCCAGGGTTGGCTGCGCCATGGCGCACTGGCACAGGAAGGCCAGGCTGCCGGACTTGAGCTTGCGCGGGTCCATGCCGAAGAACTCATCGTCAAGGCGCCTTGCGAGCAAGCGCCAGAGCCGCGCATAGGCTGCGGCCGGCACCCGCGCCTGAGGATCGTCGAGCCACGCCGGAGCAATGCCGACCTTGTTCAGCACCTCATCGGTTGCAGGGCCTGGGTCGCAGCTTTGCAGGAGCGCCTCACGCACCAGCTGGATGGAGATGGTGTCTTTTTCCGCCATGGCGCCGGTGTTCACAGGATCCGGTAAAGCAGCCGCTCGATCCGCACCCGGCTGACCCGTTTGAGGAACTTGGCCACCGCCGCCGGGTAGTCCGGCAACGCCTCCAGGTCCAGGTAGCGTTCGATTCGGCGGGTATGCCGGTAGATCTGCTCAAGCTCGGCCTGACGGGGGCCCAGCAACTCGCCTTTGGGATCGTCCAGCAGCAAAGCGTTTTCCAGGTCCAGGCGGAAGGCCCGCGGGTTGAGGTTGTTGCCGGTCAGCAAGGTGTAGCGCTCGTCGACCCACATGCCCTTGAGGTGATAGCTGTTGTCGCCGTCACGCCACAGGTGCAGGTTCAACTGACCGCTGTCGATGTAGCGCTGATGCCGCTTGGCGAAGCGACGCAGGCTGATTTCATACAGGTAAGGCAACGCAGCGATGATCTTGAACGGCTCGCTGGGCGGGATGAAGAAGTCGTTGGCGGTCTTGTCGCCGACGATGATATCGATCTTGACCCCTCGGGCCAGGGCGCGGTTGAGCTCCCGGGTCACCGCCAGGGGCAGGTTGAAATACGGCGTACAAATGGTCAGTTGCTGGCGGCTGCTGGCGATCAGTTCGCCGATGACCCGACTCAGCGGATTGTTCTTGCCGACGCCCAGCAACGGGCTCACCGACAGGCCACTCTTGTCGAGGCTGCCGGCCGTGGTGTCATAGGCCGCGTACTTGAGTCGACTGCGCAGGTCACCAATGTCCTTGCGCAAACTGCGGGTGCTGGGCAGGTTCGGCAGGTCCAGGCGATGCACCGCCTTGGAGGTGATCAGGCCGTGCTGCACCAGATGATGCATCGAATCGGCCAGCGCCGTGTTCTGCAGCAGGTGATAGCGGTCGTAGCGATACTTGTCGAACTTGTGCAGGTAGACGTTGTTCAGGCTGGCGCCGCTGTAGAGCACGCAATCGTCGATCACGAAACCTTTCAAGTGCAGCACCCCGAACAGCTCACGGGTCTGTACCGGCACGCCGTAGATCGGCACTTCGCTGGCATGGATGCGCGTCTGCTCCTGGTACCACGCCGAGTTGCCCGGCTGCTTCTTGGCGCCGATCAGCCCGCGTTGGGCCCGCAACCAGTCCACCACCACGACCACGTCCAGTTCCGGACGCGCCGCTTTGGCGGCATGCAAGGCATCGAGAATTTCCTGGCCCGCTTCGTCCTGTTGCAGATACAGGGCGACGATATAGATGCGCTGGGTGGCCTGGGCGATTTTCTCCAGCAGGCAACGGCGGAACTCGGCTGCGCCATCGAGGATGGTCACGGCATCGGCGGTCAGTGCAAAGCTGCGCAGCTTGGGCAGCAGGGAGCGTTTGAAAAGCGACGGCATAGGGCTCGCAAAAGGTCGATTCCGAAGAGCCGCTGAGCTTACACCATGGCGGATGGGTTTGGGACTCTGGGTGGGAGCACGGCTTGCTCGCGATCGCGTTGGCGAAGCCCCATCGCCAGCAAGCCATGGTTCCGAAAGTGAAACTATTGAAAAAATCATTTGACCAAGAAGAACGATCGTTCCACTGTAAGCGCCATGAACGAGATCATCAGCAATGACACACGAGACATCATCCTCGATGTCGCCGAAAAACTGATCTATAAAAGTGGCATTGCGGCCACCGGCATGGATCTTCTGGTGAAAACCGCCGGCGTCTCCAGGAAAAGCGTCTATCGCTATTTCGCCAACAAGGACGACCTGATCCTGGCCGCCCTCGCGCGGCGGGACGAGCGCTGGATGCATTGGTTCAGCAGTGAGGTCGACAAGGCCCTTACCCCGACTGCACGGCTATACAACCTGTTCACTGTGCTCAAGGGCTGGTTTGACAGCGACGGCTTCAGAGGCTGTGCGTTTATCAATACCAGTGGCGAAACCGGAGACCCACAGGATCCGGTCCGTCAGTTGGCTAAGTTGCATAAACAGAAGTTGCTCGATTACGTCACCCGGTTATGTATTGAACAAGGTGTCGAAGATCCCGAGGCCCTGGCCCGACAGTTACTTATTCTGATCGATGGCGCGATTACTGTCGCACTGATCATGGGCGACCACAGCGCCGCCGATCACGCCCAGGCCATGCTGAAAGTGCTGTTGGTTGAGAAAAAATAAAAAGCTTCATCCGCTGAACGTCGTGCAACTTGATTCATCACTCGCCGGAGAATTGCCATGTCGTCCCCTGCTGAAGTTCGTCCACCCCTGCCGCCGTTCACCCGTGAATCGGCCATCGAAAAAGTCCGCCTGGCCGAAGATGGCTGGAACTCCCGCGACCCGCAGCGAGTGTCCCTGGCGTACACCCTGGACACCCAGTGGCGCAACCGAGCCGAATTCGTCCATAACCGCGAAGAAGCCAAGGCTTTCCTGACCCGCAAATGGGCCAAGGAACTGGACTACCGGCTGATCAAGGAACTCTGGGCGTTCACCGACAACCGCATCGCCGTGCGCTATGCCTACGAATGGCACGACGACTCGGGCAACTGGTTCCGTTCCTATGGCAATGAGAACTGGGAGTTCGATGAGCAAGGCCTGATGTCCAACCGCTACGCCTGCATCAACGACCTGCCGATCAAGGAAAGCGAACGCAAATACCATTGGCCGCTGGGACGCCGGCCGGACGATCATCCCGGGTTGTCCGAGCTGGGGTTGTAGACACCGAGCAGTGCTGGACAGGAATGCTGGTGTCATACCCCCCCCCAGAACACTGTGGAAGCCGGGCTTGCCCGCGATGACGACGGTACATCCAAAATAGATGCAAGCTGGCTCATCGCTTTCGCGGGCAAGCCCGCTCCCACAGGGATCTGGGGTAGATACAAAATTCTGTGAACACCCTGAAACACTGTGGGAGATTCTATGGTTGAGGGGAAGCCCTCAAGCCGCTTTGGGTTGGTATTCACTTTGCTCTTTCAGCAGAGCGAATACGATCCGAGCAAGCTTGCGAGCCAGCATTACCAACGCCTGAGCGTAGTGAAACCACGAGCTCTTTGCTTTTCATAGAAACCTTTCCAGGCAGACGTGCGGCTAGCCGACATGGCGGCGTTATGTAACAGCCGACGGAGCGGACCGCAGCGTCCTGTCTGTCTTGAGGGTGCTTGCCCTGGAAAATTTGATCGGATCGGCGGATAAACAGACGGGCGGACCATGCCGGTGACAGACCAGCGGCCCTATGACAGGGTTGACCGCACTGTCGCCAGGCATCAAATTGCCTGGGCCGCCGATGGACTCAACGGTGGCTTCGTCATACCCCGGACCTGTGGAGCCCATGACCGCGTCGATTCCGATCCGTCCCCCCTGCCCGCCTGGCGTCTGCGACTGCGGGCGCGAGGCCTTGCTGGAAACGGCGGGCAGCGACCTGCGCATCCTCTGCCTGAATCGCCAGGAAGAAAAGCGCCTGCTCGAACGGCTGGAAAACATCCAGGACCTGGCCGAACTCGAACGCTTGCAACAGCGGCTTTACGAAAACCTCGGCATCCGCCTGACCATCGAGCCGGGCTACAACGAAGTCCGGACCATGCGCGGCATCGCCATCGAGTTCCAGGCGCAACCCGGCCTCTGTCGCAAGATTCGCCAATCGATCCCGGCCGCCATTCGCCGCGGCCTGGAAAAGCGCCCGGAAATCGCCTGGCGCCTGCTGGATGCCCACGACCTGTTCCGCGACGCCTGAGGCTCAGCCTCAGCGCCGGATCCGTTGCAGAAACTCGGTTCTCTTCAGCCGATCAGCCTGCTCTTTCGCCAGCAGCTTGGGCAGCAGATCGATGGCCTGTTGCACCCCGAGGATGAACACACCGTCGTCATCGCCGATGGCAATGTCACCCGGATGCACGGTGACGCCTGACACCCGGATAGGCTGATTGACTTCACCGCCAAGCCCAAGACTGCGGGTCGTGAATGCGCTGACACCACGACTGAACACCGGTAGGCGATGGGCCCGCAAGGCGGCCACATCGGTCACCGCGCCGCACACCACGACGCCGGCCAGACCTTTGATCAGACCGGCCAGGGTGCGCAGTTCTCCCCAGCAAGCGCAGTCGGGGTCACCCACGCATTCCACCACCAGCACATCCCCTGGCTCGCTCAACAGCAAGGCTTCGCGCAAGACACTGCCATCAGGCGTGAAGAGCCTGACCGTGACCACCTTGCCGAGCATGCGCAGGTTATCGAACAGCGGGCGAATGCCCCGCAAGTAACCGCTGTCGGTGAAATGCCCCAGGGTGGACGAAGCGATACCTCGGTACTGTGCCAACAGCGAGTCAATGACTTGCGCTGGCGAGATTGAATCATCCATGTCTTGTTCTCTTGCGCAGCAACGGGCAGGCCGAACAGTATTCGACCGGGTTGCTCGCTTGGTAATAGAAACAGCACGTGCGCCGCAACCGCCGACAGCCTCCCTCGGCAAGCGGCATGGGCGCGCGACGAAAATGCTGCAATGGGTTGTAATCCAGACCGAACAACCCAGGATCGGCCTGGTTCAGCAACCAGTCGAAGTCGGCGTCGATGCGTCGGCGCGTGGACGGGTCCCGCAGGCCGTCCATGCGTTTTTCATACAGCGAATAGACCCGCACCGCCGTGTTTTCCCAGAGGATGCGTCGGGAAATGCCGCTGACCTGGACGAACCGGTCCCACAATGGCTTGAGCAGCCCGGCGAACAGGCTGCCGACCAACGCTTCGCGCCAGGCCTCCCGCGCGCCAGCGGCATAGCCACTGGGCTCAAGGTCCAGCAGTGGCATCGACGAGGTCCAGCGTCCCTCGTCGTGACCGTATTCGATAACGCTGTTGTCCAGGGACATTCGCAGCCCCTTGTCACAGGCCGACAGCGCATACAGGCAAGCATTGGTGGTGAGGAACGCTATTCGCTTGCTCAACAGCGAGGCGGTGATTGCCCGGGACGGCGAGCCGAGGATCGGCGTCAGCTCGTCCAGCAGCCGCAGGCATACTCCACCATTCAGCAGTTCATGGGCCGCCAGGGAACGCGACGAATCCCGCTCCCCGGCCGATTTCAACCGCAAGGGGCCGCTGAGCACGGCCCATTCGCCGGCCGTAAGCCGGCAGGCTCCGTCGGTGGACGCCGGTTCAATCCCGAGCACGCGAGTGGTCGCCATGCCCTCAGGCCTCCAGCGACAGCCGGCGGAACGGGTTGACCACCTCGCCCTTGCCGAACGGCATGCTGCCCGGCCCGCCGGCCCGCTCGATCATGGGCGTGAGCAACAGCTTCTGCGGCCAGTTCGGTGCGTCGAACAGTTGTGCCTTGAGCATCGCCCGGGCCTCGGCGTCGAAGTCGATGGTCTCGATCAGTTCGTCCAGCACGTCCCGCAGGGCCTGCCACAAGCCATTCACCGGCATCGAGTAGACCTGCGCCAGGGTGTCCATGATTGCCCGCATGTTGACCTGGATGCCCAGGGTCTGCAGCCAGAACAGCAGATCTTCAGGACGCTCGTGGTACAGCGTGTTGGCGTGACCTTTCTTGATGCGGTACACCGGGTCCGCCATGCCGTTGCGCTCCAGCCAGGGTACGAAGATCCGCAGCGAATCGTGGTCGCGCAACAGCAGGCCCTCGGCATGGCCGTCCTTCCACACCAGCACCGCGTTCTGGCCGTGGACTTCCCCCAGCATGCCGAGGCGGAACATGCGTAGGTTGATATCGAAGAAGCTGCGGGCCAGTTCACGGAACAGGGTCATGACCGACTCGGCGTCCGCCGGCAGGTTGCGATACTGCATCCAGTCATCGAAGAAGTGACGGTTGCTGCCCGGCAGCGGCGTGCCCAGGGCGGCCATGGGCAGCAGGCGGGTGTCGGCGTCGTTGAGCAACGCGCTCGGGTAGCCACGAACCATGGCCGACAGGTGCCGTGGTGCCTCGTCGAACAGCGTGGCCTCGGGCGGCATGAACGCCCACCACTTGGCCTCGTCGCACAGGTGCAGCGACTGACGCAGGGTCGCGTCTTTGTCCAGGACCTCGTGGAGCAAGGCTTCGCTCAGGCCACCGTTGATCATCTTCACCGCCGGCAGGTAGCGCGATGCACCCAGGGAGTGGATGGCCATCGGCAGCTTGAGGTAGTCGGCGCTGTCGAAGCACGGCGTCATGGAGCGCAGCGACGAGGTGGCGAAGAAGTCGCCCTCGTTGAAGCTCAAGCGCTGGCAGTCACCCTTGGCGAATACCTCACCCAACTGTTTGTCGAGGACATGTTCCCACTGCCACGGATGGACCGGCAGCGCGATGTGGCTGTCGGCCAGGCCCCGTGCCTGCATTTCCTCGGCAAGCCGGGCCCGCAGAAGCTCAGGCAACAGATAACGTGCCGGATAACACTGGGTCAGATCCCCCACGCCTTCACCGCATTGCAACAGCGTGCGGTCCACCGCCACCCAGTTCAAGGCCACCGGGCGCGCGAATTCGGCCTGGTAACGCAGGTATTCCTCGTCGTCGAGCCCTTGCTTGGCTTTGGCCAACGGGTGATAAGGCCGATCGCGCAACGACGCCCACTGTTCCATGGTGCGGAAAAACGTCGCCGGATCCTGGGCCATCAGCTCACGGCCATCGACCGCATGGGACAGGGACTGTGCAGTCTGTTTGACGCTGGTGCGCAGCACATCGAGAAACAGCACCAGACCTTTATCGTTGTCCTTGAAGCGCTCGGTCATCGAGCCGAACACGCGCTTCATGAAGTCTTCCGGCGAGAGCACGCTCCATTGCTCCTCCTGGCGCGCCAATACCGGTGTACCCGGCACTTTTTCCCACTGCTGAGTGATGCCCGCACGCAGGGCAATACTGATGAAGCGCTGTTCGGTCGGGTCGTAGCACCAATCCCAGATACACTGTTGCGGGGTCAGCCCGGCGAGCGCTGGTGCTTTCGGATGGGCCTGCTGCCAGACGCCGATTTCAACCAGGGGCAATGGCTCACTGCCGAAAAAGTGTTCGGCCAGCAAGCAATCCACCAGATCCTGCATGACGGTTTCGGCGGCGTGGGCCAGGGCGTGAGAGGTCAGGCGAGTCATCTTGATTCATGTCCTTCTGAAAGTGTGGCCAAGCGGCCCTGGAGGGCGCGAAACGCGATGCCGCGCTCGTCGCCCAGTACAAAGGTGTTCACCCCTCGGGCACGCCAGCGGGCGTGGTCGTCGGGTTGGCGGGGAATGGCGCAATAAGGAATGCCGGCATCGCAGGCCGCCTGCCAGGTCTCCAGCAGCGCCTGCTGCACCGCCGGCGTGTTGATCTGCCAGGGCGTGCCGAGGGACTGGGACAGGTCCGCCGCGCCTTCGAGAATCATGTCCAGTCCGGGCACCGCCGCGATGTCCGCCGCACGCCGTGCGCCTTCGGCGCTTTCGATCATCGCCACCACCATGATCTGCTCGTTGGCCAGGCCCACGTACTCGGCCAGGCTGTGTTTGCCAAACGAACCGGGGCGCCCGGCGTTCAGGCTGCGCCGTCCCAACGGGTGGTACTTGCACGCGGCAATCGCATCGGCCAGTTGCGCCGGGCTTTCGATCATCGGCAACACGATGCCCTGGGCTCCGCCGTCGAGTAGACGCAGCAGGGTTTTCGGATTCAGGTCCGCCACCCGCACCAAGGGTGTGATGGCGTAGGCTTCGGCCATGCGGATCATGTGCTCCACGGTTTCCGGGTTGATCAGCACATGCTCCATGTCGATGATCACGAAGTCGTAGCCCGCTTCGGCGATCAGCTCGATCGCCACGGCCGACGGAATCGAACTGATCAGGCCGTAGGCGACCTGCCCCGCACCGAGCTTGAACTTCAGGCGATTGGTCCTCAGCATGGCAGCGGCCTGAAGGCGTGCAGCGGATTGGGCACCGACTTGAAGCGCCGCTCCCCATCGCCCAGCAGGCGACGCTTGGTCAGCGCCTCCACTTCATAGGAAGGCGCGAATACATCGAACAGCGCGAAGCGCTCGCGGTGCTGCGGGTGCGCAGTCTGGTAAGCCGTGATGACGTCGGCGGTCATCTGCCAGAAGCGGGTCTCATCCAGCTGATAGTGCTGGTGCAGGAAAATCGCCATTTCCGCCAGACAGATGAAGAAGAAACAGTCGCAGGAGAAATCCCGCACCGCATTCACGTCATCGGTGAGAATGAACGAGTTGCGGTTCAGCTTTGCGTGGCTGGCGGGCAACGGCACCAGGGTCGGGCACAGCTGCGGCCGCGCCAGGTGCGCCGGGGAGTAGCGCACGCCGTCGTGGAAGTCCTTGAGGGCAATGCGTTGCGGCCAGCCGTCCCGGGTGATCAGCACGATGTTCTGACCATGGGACTCCATGCCGATACCTTCGGCGTAGAGCATGTGAATGATCGGCGGCACCGTGACTTCCAGCAGCCGCTGGGTCCAGGCCTGCAAACCGTACTGGGCAATCCAGGCATCGATGAACGGCAGCTGTTCACCCTGGCCGTAGCGGTTTTCCACGTGGCTCAGGCCATTGAACGGTACCGCTTGTTCATCGGCCTTGAGATAGGCGTGAATGCTTTCACGCCAGATCGCGCCGAGGGTGCCGTAGGCCTGAGGCGCACGGGTGGCCGGCAGGTGGTCGTAGCTGAAGCTGACCCCGGCCACCTCGCCGAGAATAACGAAGTCCAGGGCGCGGGCGGTGCTGTCGGTGGCGATCAGTTGTTGCAACCAGTCGGTGATGATCGGGCCGTTCATCACCGTGTGCCGCGCCAGGATGCGCGTGCTGGAGGTGTTGGTCATGCTCATCGCCAGCTTCACATACGGGCGCTCGGGCGCGCTGGCGTTGGCCAGGGTGCGGATCGATTGCTGGGCCTTGTACTGATCCTGCGAGGTGCCCAGGTAGATCAGTTCGCCGCTGAGCAGCTCGGGGTAGAACGTCGGGACAATGGTGTTTTCCCACTGCCACGGATGAACCGGAATCACCCAGTAAGCGTCCGGCGACTGACCGCGGCTTTCGAGGACCGCGGCCAGCTGTTGCAGACGCTGCTCCCCTGCTTCCTGACGGACGAACGCCTCGAAATCCACCTTGTTCGAATGGTTCATCGCGCCGCAGGACTTGGCCACGGCCAGCCAGACGATGGCGATGGGGTTGGCGAACTCCGGTCCGTAGCGGGTGTTGTCGTGCAACGAGAAACCGATCCGCGACTTGTAGCACGGGTGGTAACTATGGGCGTCCATGAAGTGCTGTTCCAGCGCATCCACATCCAGCCGATGGGCGGCACGGGGTGCACGGTAGCCCTGGCTGCGCGATTGCAGATCCTTGAGCTGGGTCTGTTCCAGCTCCTGGATAAAGCGCGGCAGATGGGCGCTGCCCGCGAATTCGCCAAGCAGTTCGGCCAGCGCCTGGTGCAGGTCAGGTGTCTGTGATTGGCCCGCGGCATCGACGCGCTCAAGGCTGGCGTGATCCAGGCGGATCAGCTCGAAACTGCTGCTGCGCAGGCCGTTGCAGTGGTATTGCACCGGTTGTTGAGCGGCATCGGTGCCTTGCACGATGAAGCGATACCGGCCGTTCGCAAACGGCTCGCATTGGTACGCCAGCACGTCTTCGTACAGCAGGGTTTGCAGCAGTTGACCGACCACCCGTTGTTGGACTTTTACCCGGACATCGGCATCGGTGCCCGCCAGCCAGGCACCTGGCGCGGTAGATTGCGGGGCTTGTTCAAAAATCGTCATGGGAATTCCTTATCGATTAACGTTGTTCAAGGGCCACGGACGGCGCCTCGGCCGCCCGTTCCGGCATGGGGAAGCGCCAGGCGCAAGGCAAAGCCAGCAGGATCAGCACGCCGGTGGCTATGAATACTTCGCTGATGGCGCCTGAGGTTCGCAGTGCGGACCCGACCTCGGCCCCCAGGCGCATTTCCAGCCAGAGCGAGGCGATGACGATGGCCAGCGACGACACGAGGCGCCGGGAGATGTTGTTCATGGCGGCGCCCTGGGTGACCATCGGCTCCGGCAAGGCATTGAGCCCGGCAGTGGTCACCGGCATGTAGGACAGCCCCAGCCCGGCACCGCGCACCATCATCAAGACGAACACCGTGGCGAGGGTGGCCTGCGGGCCGAGCATGCCCAGTGCCAGGGTCGATGCACCGGTCAGCAACATGCCCGCCGACACCACGGCCCGTGGCCCGTGCCGGTCGAGCAGCTTGCCGCCCATCTGGCCGAACAGGCTGGCGAACCCGGCAGTACACAGCAGCGCCAGTCCGGTCCAGATTGCGCTGTAGCCCAGCACCATCTGCACCAGCAGCGGCACCAGCACCAGGCACTCGAACATGCCCACCGATTGCACCACGGCAATGATCACGCTCAGGCGGTAGCCGCGCAGGTTGAAGATCCGCAGGTTGAGCAGCGGCTCCGGACGGCTCAGCTCGACGCGCACGAAGGCGATCAGGCACAGCGCGCCGGCCGCCAGCATGGCCAGGTTGAGCGGATCCAGCAGGCCGTCGGCGTGATGCAGGCGACTGGTGGCGACCATCAGCAAGCCGATGCCCGAGGCGATCAGCAGGTACCCGGCGAAATCGAACGGCTTGCGCTCCGGCGGTTCGGAAGCGGGCAACACACCCAGGCCGAGGGTCAGCGCCAACAGCCCGATGGGCACGTTCATCAGGAACAACGAGCGCCAGTTGAACCACTCCAGCAGCAAGCTTCCGCACAACGGCCCCACCGCCGGGGCGAGCATGACCACGGCACTCCACAGCCCCGTGACCCGCCCCCGCTCGTCCTTGGCATACACCGAAAAAATGATCGCCAGGGACAACGGAATCATCAGCCCGCTGGCAATTCCCTGGACCACCCGCGCCGCGATCACCAGCGCTATCGAGTCAGCCACCACGCCCATCAACGAACCGCCGATGAACAACGCCACGCCCCACAGGTACAAGCGCTTGCGGCCGAGGCGCTGGCTGAGGAAGCTGGTCAGCGGCATGGTCATGCCCATGGCGGTCATGAAGCCCGCGACGATCCAGGTCGCCATCAGCGGCCCGATGGCAAACGCCGCCATGAACGCCGGCAACGCCGGGTTGAGCGAGCTGTTATTGAGGCTGACCGTGAGCGTGCCCAACATGACGTTGATCACCACCCAGTGACGCGGCACCGTCACGACCGTGCCCCAGACGCGGTAGCGCCGACGAACTGTTGCTGCGGACGCGGATGGCACAGGAAGTCCGCGTGGGAAATGTTGTAGCCATAGGCGCCGGCCATGGGCAGCACCAACAAGTCACCCACCTCGGCCCCCTGCAATTGACGGCCGCGGCTCAACACATCCTTGGGCGTGCACAACTGGCCGACCACGGTCCAGGTCTGAGCGGTATCGGGCTGCGGCTTGCGCCGACGTGGCAGGTGGATGACCGGGTGATCGTGACTTTGCGCCGCCGGCAGGCGGAACTGATGGGTGCCACCCCGACAGACCAGGAAGTGCTCGCCGTGGCTGGTCTTGGTGTCCAGCACTTCGATCACGTAGTAACCACAGAATGCGCTGATGAAACGGCCGGGTTCGAAACGCACCACCGGTGGCTGCTCATGCTGCGCCAGGGAGTTGCCCAGGTGCCGGCACAGACGCTGCCAATCGAAGCGCTGCCCGCTCAGGTAGTCGACGCCGATGCCGCCGCCGACGTTCAAGTGGGTCGGTTGCTCATTCCCGGTCGCCAGCGCTTTCCATTCAGACCAGCGGTGCAGGTAGAAATCCAACAGTTGCTCGTGCCGTTCCACCGAGTTCTGGTGGGACATCGCATGCACATGGAAACCCTTGAGGCTCAGGTGACTGAACGCCTGCACCCGCCGCACGGCTTCGGGCAGTTCCGCTTCGTCGATACCGAAGGGCGTCGCCGTGCCGGCCATCGCCAGTTTGCTCGACAGGCTCGACGGCAACTGAGGGTTGATGCGGATGAATACCGGCTGGACACGACCGACCTGCTGCGCAAGACGTTGCAGACGGTCGATTTCATTGAGGCTTTCCAGGTGGATCGCCTCGACCCGGTTCTCCAGGGCAGCCCGCAGGTCCGAATCGAGTTTGCCCGGACCGGAAAACACATAGGGCTTGCGCGTCGGACACGCCACGACCCGCT
Organism: Pseudomonas sp. SJZ078; assembly: GCF_007828255.1. Lineage (NCBI taxonomy): Bacteria > Pseudomonadati > Pseudomonadota > Gammaproteobacteria > Pseudomonadales > Pseudomonadaceae > Pseudomonas > Pseudomonas sp. SJZ078. The sequence goes on from NZ_VIUG01000033.1 coordinate 32,211, forward strand.
CGATCTCGCCGCCCGAGGAAATCTCGAAACCGCTGACCAGGGGCGCCAGGGTCGCGAGTATCGGCGCTTCGCTGTTGGCCTTGATTGCGTAATACAGCTCCACTCCGGCAGGCAACGCAGCCATCACCTCGCTGACATGCCGGGTCAGCGCCTCCAGGTCATAGACAAACAGCGCCAGCGGGTCTTCGCTGGTGCGTCGAGCCACATCGATGGCGGCCATTACCGTTTCGGGCAGGTCACGCATAACGCACCTCCTCGCCCCAAGGCGAACGCAGACGGACGTAACCGGCCTGACGATCGGCCTTGGCGGCCAGGCGCACCTTCAAGTTGGTCTTGCAGGGAATCGATTCGCCGGCGATCAACGCATCCAGTTCCGGCGCCGGCCGTACCAGTTCCTGACGAATGCTGCGCAACTGACGCGTCACCCGTTCCCACATCAACGGGGCCAGGTGCGGACGTTCCCAGCTCAGGGCCAGCACTGCTTCGGAGAGGTTGTTGATCAGCAGGCAGTAACTGATGCGACTCCAGCCCTGTTCACGGCTATAGACCAACGACTGGCGCACGCGAGGATGCAGGCCGACCTCAATACCGGACATGCCCAGTTCCTCGGTCAGCTTGACCCCTTCGAAATCCCGCAGCAGCAATTGCTGTGGCTGGCCGTCGTCGTGGATCAGCACGCTGTTCTGCAGGTGCGGCTCCATCACCACACCGTGGTTGAAAAACAGCGCCAGCACGGGACGCAGCAGCAGCGCCTGGTAGCGGTCGAACCAGTCGAGCAGTTGCCCGTCCTCCAGCGCCTGGCCGTTGAAGCCTTGCAGGAATTCATGGACCAGCGGCTGGGAATGGATATCCCGGGCAAACAGCGTACCGGCCATGATGCTCACTTCCGCGCCGCCGCGACGGCAGAAGTTCTCGCGCAGGATCGCGCCGGTCTGCTCGCGGAACCAGTGGCTGTCGGCGTCGCTCGCCTGCTTGGGCGCCCAGCTCAAGGAGCCCGGTTCGGCCACGGTGGACAGGCCACCCAGGGTCTGCGGCTGGGTCTGCTGCAAGCGCTGGAACAACTGGTCGATGATCAGGGTGCTTTCCAGCTCATACCAGGCGTTCTTGCGCACGCAGTTGGTGATGCGCACGTTCAGCGAGCCCTTGATGAAATAGTCATGCCCTTCGATGTACCAGGTGCGCATGGAGGCCGTCGGGCTAGCCAGTGCACCGGTGGTGCCCAGGTCTCGCAGCTCGCCCATTTCCAGTTGCCGTTGCACCCGCCGGTCCTGCACGAACAGCTGTGCCTGGACCGGGTGCAGGCAAATGATCGCCCGGCCCGGCCGGGCACGGCTCTGGTCGGCGAACCCGGCCAGCACTTGTTCTTCGGTCAGCCCGTTGGCGGAGATCCGTAGCCCTTCGCGCGGGACCTCGAACAGGTGCAGTGCCGTCCGCGCCTGGAACTCCGGGGCATAGGTTTCCTGGGCCAGGTGGGCCGGCCAGAGCCGCGCCTTGGGCGCCGGATGATTCGGATGACCAAACCACAGCCCCTGCTCGCTGGCCAGGTAGTTGCTCAACGGCGCCGGCCCCGCACCGTCGATGTTGTGGGCGACGATGGCGGCGGTCAGCGACTGGCTTTGCAGCACCTGTTCGAGCAGCTCTTCGTTGCTGGCGCAGGTCATGTGCTCACAGGCGCCGAGCAGTTGCGCGACGAACTCGGGGAACGGCAGGTTGCTCCACGACGTATCGCCCTGCCGCGCATAGACATCGGACAGGTAGCGATGGCTGCCGAGACGGTCGCAACGATCCACCAGCACGAAGAACTGCTGGCCGTTGGGCAGACTGATCGTCAAGGGAATTCCCTTCGACTGCAGCCCTTCCAGGTAACTTCCGGGGGCAATGCCACGCATATCCTGGGGCCAGTGATAATCCAGGCAGTTTTCCGGCAATGCGAATTCCTTGATCAGACAATTGAGCAAGGCGCGGGTACTGGCCAATTCGCTGACGCGGTGGGATAAAGCGGTACGATCAGGATATTGCATAGTTACTCCTCGTAACCTGCGGGTTACGGATGACTTCATGTCTGGGCAAGTTCGTTTATTCAGCGCCAGGACAATAGGTGCCCGCCTTCCCAACTTTCGGGAAAATTGTTTAGCGCTGTTTATCAAGTGACGGATATGAATTACATCGCCACGTATGTATCGAATAATTGTTTAATGACGTTCTTGTGAAAGTGCAGATTGCAGAGCTTGTTCAAATCGTTCCATTACCAGTGCACATTGCTCATCATCGATGATCAACGGCGGTAACAAGCGGATCACGTTGCCCTGCCGTCCTCCCCGTTCCAACAACAGCCCGTGATCGAAGCAGTGTTTCTGGATGGCCACAGCAAGGGTAGGGTCGCCTGGATAGCTGTTCAGCCGATCAGGGGACTGGCGCTCATCGACGATTTCGATGCCGAGCATCAACCCGCGACCTCGTACCTGGCCGAGGGCCGGATAACGCTGCTGCAGTGCTACCAGCCGGGTCTTGAGCCAGGCGCCACGCCGTTCGGCCTGGGCAGGCAAATCCTGCTGCTGCAGGGTATTGAGCGTCGCCAGGCCCGTGGCCATGGCCATCTGATTGCCCCGAAATGTACCGGTGTGGGCGCCCGGCTGCCACGCATCGAACTCTCGCTTGAGGCCCAGCACGGCCAACGGCAATCCACCGCCCACGGCCTTGGACATGACAATGATGTCCGGCTCGATCCCGGCGTGCTCGAACGCGAACATCTTGCCGGTGCGGCCAAAGCCCGCCTGGACTTCATCGATGATCAGCAGGATGCCGTGCCGCTGGGTGACCTCGCGGATGCGGCGCAACCATTGCGGCGGGGCACAGTTGACACCGCCCTCGCCCTGCACCGCCTCGAGGATCACGGCCGCCGGCAGCGACACTCCGCTTTCGACGTCCTCGATGAACTGGGTGAAGTAATAGCCCAGCGCTTCGATCCCGGCTTCGCCGCCGATGCCCAGCGGACAGCGATATTCATGGGGGTACGGCATGAATTGCACGCCCGGCATCAAGGATGCCACGGCGTCTTTCGGCCCGGTGTTGCCCGTTACCGACAACGCACCATGGGTCATGCCGTGATAGCCGCCGCTGAAGCTGATGATGCTGCTGCGCCCGGTGAACGTCTTGGCCAGCTTGAGCGCCGCTTCCACCGCGTCCGCCCCGGACGGCCCGCAGAATTGCAGGCAGTAGTCACGCCCCTGCCCAGGCAACAGGCTCAACAACTTTTCACTGAAGGCGTCCTTCTGCGGCGTGGTGAGGTCCAGGGTATGCATCGGCAGGCCCGAGGACATGAAGTAATCGATGCTGGCCATGATGTCCGGGTGGTTATGGCCTAAGGCCAGAGTCCCGGCTCCCGCCAGACAGTCGAGGTAGGTCTTGCCCTCCACATCCGTCACCCATGCGCCATGGGCCTTGGCGATGGCCAGGGGCAACTTGCGCGGGTAACTGCGCACATTGGATTCGAACTGACCCTGGCGGCGCAGATAATGGGCATTGTCCTTCTGCAAAGAATCGATGCGTGCAACGCTTTCATTCAACATGAGAATCAATCCTGATTAAGTCCCGATATGCAAATTATTCTCATTCGCTGATGAGCGCAATATTTATTTCAAATAAATTGGAAGTTTCGGATTCGATTGTTATTGGAGTAACGCGCAGGAGGAGTTCACCGAAGTGAATTGGAGTATTCAGGAATAAACGTATAGAAGAAAGGCAATTTAATATCGCTACCGAAAGCCGTTTAATCAGCTTTTATATCGAATGACAGGCCTCCGATAATTGCAGATTAATATCAATTATATCCAAGCGATATATGACGATAGAAAAACAGCTCCCTCCATGGAGCTGTACAGCGGTGTTAGAAATCCACGGTAGCCGACAGAAGGTAGGTGCGCGGCGTCGACAGGGTCAGACCCGGCTCACTGTCATCCGACGCCCCGGCCGAACTCCAATAGCGCTTGTCCGCCACGTTCTCGACGTTGGCACGCAGGGTGATGTTCTTTTCATCGACCTTGAAGCCGTAGCGTGCACCGACGTCGACGCGTACCCAGGAATCGATGTCCTTGGTGTTGGACTGATCCAGGTACTGCGAACTGGAATAGATGCCGCGACTGGTCAAGGTCAGGCCCTGCACAGTCGGCACGTCCCATTCGGCGCCCAGGTTGACATTGTATTTGGGCGTGGCCGGCGCACGGTTGCCATCGTAAGTGCCGCCAGAGGTGTCGGTCAGCTCGCTGTCGATGTACATCACACCACCGAGCAGGCGGGTACCTTTGAGAGGTTCACCGAATACGCTCAATTCCGCGCCGCTGTTTTCGCGCTTGCCATTGGGGCCGAAGACACGTGTCGTGGCGTCGGTCGCGTAGGCCGGCTGCTTGATCCGGAACAGAGCCGCAGTCAAGGCGAACGGACCCGCGTCGTACTTGGCTCCCACCTCGACCTGGCGGCTGATGAACGGCGGGAAAATCTCATCCTCGTTGATCGAGGTTGATGGCGCGATCTTGCCCTGGCTCAGGCCTTCCATGTAGTTGGCGTACAGCGACAACCTGTCGGTGGCCTTGAACAGGATGCCGCCCGATGGCGAGACTTTTTCCTCGTCATAGGCAGTTGCACCTTTGACGCCCGCAGCCCAGTCGTCCACTTCCACCCGTTGCCAGCGGGCGCCGAGGGTCAGCAGCAAACGGTCATCGAAGAAGCCCAGGGTGTCGGACAACGCCACACCGCTGAAATGGTTCTCGGTGTAGACCTTGTCATCCTTGCGCGTAGGGGTGCCTGGCGTCGTGGTTTCCACCGGGTCATACAGGTTGCTGCTGCCGTTGGCATAGCGGGCGCCGCCGTTGGTGAAGTCCATGTAGAAATAGCTGGCGGCCAGGTTGACTTCATGACTTACCGGCCCGGTGTGGAACCAGTTGCGCACCCCGACATTGGCTGTACGGACACTTTCATCCCGAGAGAAATCACGGGGGGAAACAGTGAAATCGCCTGCATCATTGGTTATCGAAACATTATGCCGAAGAAAATCATGGTGACTCTCACGCGCACCGACACCGCCATACAGCATCGTCGAGTCGCTGACATCGTACTCGGCGTTCACCATGCCGAAGGTGTCGTTGGTGCGTGCCTTGCTCCAGGGCTGGGCATAGTTGCTGCGCACATCGCTGGCATGGGGGACCTGTGCGTTGGCGCCGACCTGCACACGTTCCTGCGGCGCGTCGGTATCGCGCTCGGTGTGGCCGATGTCCGTGGAGACACGCAGCCGCTCACCGCGAAAATCCAGGCCAACCACGGCCATCTCACGGTCCACGCTCTGGTGATCCCATTCGGTGTCGCCGGACTGCTTCACACCGTTGAAGCGGATGCCGAACTTGTTGTCCTCGCCAAAGCGTCGGCCGACATCCACGGCACCGCCGAGCTGGTTGTTGGACGCGTAGCTACCGGTGAACGAAGTGATGGGCTTGTCGGTGGCATGCTTGGGCACCACGTTGATCCCGCCGCCTACGCTGCCTCGCGGCGAAATGCCGTTGATGAGCTGGCTCGGTCCCTTGAGGATGTCGACGCGCTCGGCCATTTCCATGTCGATCGTATAGGTCGGCAGGATGCCGTAAAGGCCGTTGTAGGCCACATCGCTGTTGAACAGGCTGAAGCCGCGAATGGTGAACTGTTCATACCGCCCACCCGCCGGGTTGGTCGCACGCACCGAGGGGTCGCTGTTGACCAGGTCGCCCAGGGTCCGGGCCTGTTGGTTCTTGACCGTCTCGCTGGTGTAGGTGGTCATGCTGAACGGCGTTTCCATGAAGTCACGCGAGCCCAGCAAGCCCTGGGAGCCACGACGCGCGACCTGGCCGCCGGCATACGCCTCGCCCTCCTCCGAGCTGGCGGCGCCGAGAATCGAGGTAGGCGCCAGTTGCAGGCTGCCGCCCTCCGGTGCCGGGGCCAGGATGTAGGCCTGTTCGCCCACCGGTTGCAGTTGCAGGCCGGAGCCTTGCAACAACCGGGCGAAGCCCTCCTCCACGCCATACTCTCCCGAAAGCCCGGCGCTGTTGCGAGCGCTCACCAGGGCCGGGTCCACCGACAGGTTGACACCCGCCAGCCCGGCGAAGCGGGTCAGCGCCGCGCTGAGGCTGCCCGCCGGCACCTGGTAGCTGCGCCGGGCCGCTTCCTCGGCCTGGCTGGATGAGATGAAGAACGGGCTGGCGCTCAGGCTCAGCATGAGACTCAGGTTCAACAGCGGACGCCAGCCGGCAAGGGCCGGGCGAACATGCAAAGGTACTACTGCGGACATTGGAGGAAGCTCTCGTTTTTGTTCACTTGCCTTGAATGACAAGCGAGACAAAAAAAGGGGACAGGCATCAGGCGATATTTTTGCGAAGCGACAAGGTGACCCAATAACGGGTACGCATCTGCACGTCGAGCGGCAAGCTGGCCGAGAGCAAAGCAAGGACTTTATCGGTGTTTTCCAGGCGGAAACTGCCGGTTACCCGAAGCGATTCCAGGGCATCGTCCCAGCGCAGCACGCCCGGGCGATAGCGGCCCAGCTCACGGAGAAAGTCCCCCAACGGCTGGTTCTGTGCCACGAGCACCCCCTCGCGCCAACCCGGTTGCGTCAGGTCGACCCTGGTCACCGGCCCTGCGCCCGCGGCGTGAAGGCTGGCCTGTTGGCCCTCCTCCAGCGATAGCACAGGTCCGTGCAACGGTTGCAGCTGTGCCGAACCGCTGACCACCGACACCCGGCAACCTTGCTCGCCCAGGCGCACGCAGATTTCGCCCCGGCTGACGGTAATCAGCCCATAGGGCACCTGGACGGCCAATGGCGTGACACCGCTGACCTTCAGGGCCATTTCTCCCTGCACCAGCACCAGGCGCCGGGCCTTGAGGTCCAGGTTCACGGCGCTGTCGGTGTTCAGTTGCAAGAGGCTGCCATCGACCAGCGACCAGCGTCGCTGTTCACCGATGGCGGTGTGCAGATCGGCACGCCAGGCTTCCAGTGGCAACGCTCGGCCCAGCATCCAGGCCGTCGGGACCAGTGCGGCGACGCTCAATGCGCGCTTGAGTACGGCACGCCGGGGCAAGGCTGGACGATCCAGAGTCGCCATGCCCAGCGAAGGCGGCACCCCGGCGAAGCGCTGACGCAGCCGCTGGGCCTTCTGCCAGGCCGCTTCGTGGTGGGCGCTGCTGTCGCGCCAGCGTTGCAGGCCGGCGGCGTCGAACTCGTTGCCGCCGAACTCCATCAGGGTCAGCCAGCGGGCAGCCGCCCGGGCGACCTCCCGGGCCTCGGATGACGGGGCCGGGCGAATCAAAAGTCCACCAGCAGGCAATGCTCATAGGCCTGGGCCATGTAGCGCTTGACGGTGCGTTCGGACACCTGCATGCGCTCGGCGATTTCCCGGTAGCCCAGGCCTTCGAGCTGGCTCCACAAAAAAGCCCGCCGCACCTGAGGCGGCAGGCCATCGAGCAATTCATCCAGGGCATGCAGGGTTTCCAGCAGCAGCCAGCGTTGCTCCGGAGACGGAACGCACTCTTCGGGCAGGCTTGCCAAGGCATCGAGGTAAGCCTGTTCCAGGTTGCGCCGGGTATAGAAATTACTCAGCAGCCGCTTGCCCACCGTGAGCAGATAGGCCCGTGGTTCGTGCAGGTCCGCCAGGGGTTGGGCGCTGGAGAGTACCCGCAGGAAGGTATCCTGGCGCAGATCCGCCGCATCCCAGGCGTTGCCCATGCGCCGCCTCAACCAGCCTTCCAGCCAGCCGCCATGATCACGGTACAACGCATGTAGGGAGTGCTCCGTCGGCGTAGCTGCATCAAACATGTCAAGAGGCCCTGGGCATGGATATCTTAAATGAGACTGATTCTAATTAATGTTCACGAGCTAATCCAAGCCCTTTATGCGGCGAAATGTGTAAATGCGCGGAAACCGAGGGTTGTGATGCAAGCTGGGCCACCGCTATCGCGAGCAGGCTCGCTCCCACATTGTTCCCGGTGAACCCACTTTCCGCGTTTGACCGCCAATCCCCGTGGGAGCGAGCCTGCTCGCGATGGCGGTCTGTCAGCCTGCATTTTTGGTGACTGGTCGGGCGCTTTCGCGAGCAAGCCCGCTCCCACGGGGATCTTTCTGACACACAAAAAAAAGCGCCCTTTGGATCAAGGGCGCTCGGTGGCGAGGGATATCAATGGCTGGCGTGCAGGACTTGCGGCACTTCCGGCATGGCCGAAGAATGATGGTTGATGATTTTCCACTGCCCGTTCAGGCGCTCGTAGAGGTAGGTGTAGCGCGCCTGCACGTCCTTCTTGCTGCCATCGGCATTGGTCAGGGTGAAGGTGTAGACCCCGCTGTCCATCGCCGCATCGGGCCCCAGGTGGCGGATTTCCCGGTAGTTGATCTGGCCGACCGGCTTGCCCACCAGGAAGTGTTCGAAATAGTCCTGGATCTGCGCCGGCGTGGTGCGCACCTTGTTGGAAAGGGTCGGTTGCAGAATCGCATCCGGCGCGTAGAGGCTGGTCATCGCGCTGGCACTGCCGGTCTGCAGTGTCTTGTTCCACCGGTCGAACAGCGCAGCGATCTCCCGGTCGTTCACGTTCTTGGGTTGTTCGGCCACGGTGCGATACACGAAAGGCGTGGCATCGGCGGCATGGACAAAAGGCGTGGTCAGTACAAAAAATGTGGCGAGGGCCAGGGTTTTCATTTTCATCGTAGCGTTCCTTTCGGTATTAATAGCGTCGGTTTCAATGACCCCACTTTGCCGTTCGCCACAGCCTCCGCCATCGGCCAACCGGTGCCGATCGACTATGCCGATCGGCAGATAGGCCCGGCACCGATGACGCGTTCTAATACCGACGTCACGACCGGACCGGTCCCCTTTACGCTGGAGCCCCCATGCAGAGCCCACCCCATGATCCCGGCAGCGCCCTGGCCATCCGTAGCCAGTATCGTCAGTCGCAAAGCCGCGCCGCGCGCCTGGGCCTGTTGCTGGGCACCGGCCACGAACTGACCCGCTTGCCCTTGGCACAGATGCGCCAGCGCGTGGTGCAACGGGCCTGCGCGTTCATCGCCATGGACCATGGCCTGTTGTTGGAATGGACGCCTGATCAGCCGGCAAGCGCCCTCGCCTGCCATGGCAGCGGCGAGCGCCTCGACTGGCTCGCCAGCCTCGCTGATTCACCGGTCCCGGGTCCGCAATGGCTCGAATACCCCGACAGCCCCCTGCCCCAGATCCTGCGGGTCCCGCTGCGAGCCGCCGACGGCACGGTGTTCGGCGTGTTGTTGCTGGGTAACAGCGTAGTCATCAGTGCGCCCGACAACGAAGACATCGAATCCCTGCAACTGCTGGCGACCCTGCTGGCCGCCCACCTGGAGAATCATCGGCTGCTCGAAGCCCTCCAGGCCCGCGAGCGCACCATGTCCGAACTGGTCCACCGGTTGTTCACGGCCCAGGAAGACGAACGCAAGCGCGTGGCGTATGACCTGCACGACGGTCTGGCGCAGAACCTGGCCGGCCTGCATCAGCGCCTGCAGGGATTCGCCGGACGCTGCCCGGTGTTGCCGCCCGACCTGACGAGCGAATTGCAAACCATCCTGGCGTTGGCCCAGGGGTGTGTCGGTGAGGGCCGGCAACTGATCGGCGGCCTGCGCCCCCACGTGCTGGATGATTTCGGCCTGTACAAAGCCGTCGACAAGGAAGCCGATCGCCTGCGCGAGGCCGGCTTGACGGTGGACTGGCTCGAACACAGCGCCGCGCGTCTGCCGGGCAATACCGAAATTGCCCTGTTCCGCATCGCCCAGGAAGGCATCAATAACATTCTCAAGCACGCCCGGGCCGCTCACGTGAGCCTGGGACTCTCTATCGGCGCTGGCCAGGCCGTCCTGCGGGTGGAAGACAATGGTCGTGGCTTTGTCCTGGAGCAACCCATCGAAACCAACGGCACTCGCCATCTGGGCCTGGCTGCCATGCAGGAGCGGGCCATCCTGCTGGGAGGCCAACTCACCTGTCTCAGCCAACCCGGCGACGGCACCCGATTGTTGGCCAGCGTGCCACTGCCTCTCGACGGAGCACATCCATGACCTCTCCTTTAAGGCTGCTGTTGGCCGACGATCACGAAGTCACCCGCGCCGGGTTCATCGCCTTGTTGGCCGGCAGCACCGGGTTCGAGGTCGTCGGCCAGGCCCGCGATGGCCAGGAAGCCCTCGACCTGTGCGAGCGATTACAGCCGGACATCGCCATTCTCGACATCCGCATGCCGGTGCTCAACGGCCTGGGCGCGGCGCGCATCCTGCAGCAGCGCCAACCGGCCATCAAAGTGGTGATCTTCACCATGGACGACAGCCCCGACCACTTGGAGGCGGCCATCGGTGCGGGAGCCGTCGGTTATCTGCTCAAGGACGCCAGCCGTGACGAAGTGCTGGACGCACTCAAACGCGTCGCCCGGGGCGAAGAAGCCCTGAACAGCTCCGTCAGTGCGCGCCTGCTACGGCGCATGACCGAACGAGGTGCCGGCGCCGCAGCACCGCTTCAGGCCCTGACCGCGCGGGAACGCCAAGTGCTGGGGCTGGTGGCAAGCGGCTTCAGCAACCGTGAAATCGGCGAAAAGCTCGGCATCGCTGCCGGTACGGCCAAGGCCCACGTGGAACGGGTCATCGGTAAGCTGGGGGCCGCCGACCGGACCCAGGCCGCCGTGCGCGGCATCGCCCTGGGATTGGTGGCACAACCCGCCGGACAATGGCCATGAAATATCTCGCCGCCCGCCGCTGGGCCGACTTGCCGCTGCGGGGCAAGGCGCTGGTGGTGATTTCCCTGCCGCTGGTGGTGCTGCTGCTGTCACTGGTGCTGATCTACACCACCGAGCGCCAGACCGCCCGGGCCGAAGAGGATGTTCGTCGGGTGTTGCGCGTGCAGGGCGATATCCAGGCGGTGCACACCCTGCTGGCAGAGGCGGCAGCCAGCGTGCGCGGCTACCTGCTGACCCGGCGGGAGGACTTTTTGCCCGGCTATGAACAGGCCACGCTGTTGATCGAAGCCGCATTGCAACGCCTGGACCACAACGTTCGCGACGCCAGGATGCGCGAACATCTACGGACCATCACGCCGCTGATCGACGAGAAACTCAGCGGGCTGGTTGAATTGCGCAGCGGCAAGAGTGGCGACACCGAGGCCATCACCGCGCTCCTGATCAAGAACAAGCAAGTGCTGGATGTGCTGCGCGAGCAGATCAACGCCATGCGCATTCGCGAAGATGCCCTGCTCGCCGAACGCAGCGCCGCCGCCTCCGCCACCCGCATGCGCTTGCTGTTCGCCACGCTGCTTGCGGCGGTGTGCGGGTTGTTCGGCGCGATTGTCGCGGTGCTATTCCTGTCCAAGGGCATCGTTGCCCGGGTGCAGCAGGTACAAGGCAATGCCCAGCGCCTGGCGTTGGGCCAACCCTTGCGGCCACAACCGCCGGAACAGGATGAAATCGGCCAGCTGGGCACCCGCCTGGTGGAAGCCGGGCAGTTGCTTGCCGAACGCGAGCGAGCCCTGCGCGACAACGAAGAGCGCCTGCGGCTGATCATTGATGGCGTGAGGGACTACGGGATCTTCGCCCTGGACGCCAAGGGTCATGTGATCACCTGGAACGCCGGCGCCGAACGGATCAAGGGCTACACCGAGCAGGAGATCATCGGCCGGCACTTTTCACTGTTCTACCTGGCCGAAGAGTGCCCGGCGCATCCGGATATGGCCTTGCGCGAAGCCACCCGCGACGGGCATTACATGGAAGAAGGCTGGCGCTGTCGCAAGGACGGCAGCCGCTTCTGGGCCAGCGTGGTCATCACCGCCCAATACGACAGCACCGGCGCCTTGCGCGGTTTCTCCAAGATCACCCGCGATATCACCGACCGGCGCGCCGCCGAGATTGCCCTGAGCACGGCCCGCGAAGAAGCGGAAAGCGCCAGTCGGGCCAAGAGCGAGTTTCTGTCGCGCATGAGCCACGAACTGCGCACGCCCTTGAATGCCATCCTCGGCTTCGCGCAATTGCTGGACATGGATTCCACGGCCGGCCAGCGTCCCCAGGTCAGCCACATCCTGCGCGCCGGCCAGCACCTGCTGGCACTGATCAACGAAGTGCTGGACATTGCCCGGATCGAAGCCGGTCGCTTGCCGCTGAACATCGAACCCATCGCCCTGGCGACCGTCCTGCATGAAGCCTTGACGCTGGTTTCGCCCATGGCCGCCGACGCCGGCATTCGCCTGGTCGAACTGCCCGCGCTGCCTGAGGGCAGCGGCGTGCTGGCCGACCGTCAGCGGCTGGTCCAGGTACTGCTCAACCTGTTGTCCAACGCGATCAAGTACAACCGGCCCGAAGGTGAAGTACGCATTGAAGTGACTGTCCTGGACAAACGGGTGGCCATTGCCGTGAGCGATACCGGGCGCGGCATTGCCCCGGAGCAACTGGACCAGTTGTTCAAGCCGTTCGAACGCCTGGGCGCCGATCCCCAGGTCGAAGGCACCGGCCTCGGCCTGTCCCTGAGCAAGAGCCTGCTGGAGATGATGCAGGGCAACCTTCAGGTGCACAGCGTGCCGGACCAGGGTTGCTGTTTCACCTTGCAGTTACCGGGTGCCCAGGTCGTCACCGCGCATTTGCCGCCTATCGCGACCCTGACGGTCACCCGTCCGCCTGTTGAGTACCACGGCAGGGTCTTGTGTATCGAGGACAACCTGTCGAGCCTGGCGTTGATCGAAACCCTGATGCAACGCCGTCCCGGCATCCAGTTGTTGTCGAGCATGCAAGGCCAGATGGGCCTGGACCTGGCACGCCAGCATGCGCCACAACTGATTCTGCTGGATGTGACCCTGCCCGACCTGGAAGGCCTGGAAGTCCTGCGTCGCTTGCGCCAGTCCCCGGCCACCGCGTCCACTCCGGTACTGATGATTACCGCCGATGCCAGCGACCTGACCCGTCGAGCCCTTCAGGATGCCGGCGCCACGGCGATCCTGACCAAACCCATTCATATCCAGGCCTTCCTGGCCCACCTTGAACGTTATTTACCGGAGCCCGCATGAATCGCGACTTGCGCATCCTGATCATCGACGACCAGCGCCCCAACCTGGACCTGATGGAGCAACTGCTGGCCCGGGAAGGGTTGCATAACGTGCTGAGCAGCACCGAGCCCCTGCGCACCCTGGATCTGTTCAACAGCTTCGAGCCGGACCTGGTCATCCTCGACCTGCACATGCCGGCGTTCGACGGTTTCGCCGTGCTGGAGCAACTCAACCGACGGATCCCGGCCAATGATTACCTACCGATCCTGGTACTGACCGCCGACGCCACCCGGGACACTCGCCTGCGCGCCCTGGCCCTCGGTGCCCGGGACTTCATCAGCAAACCCCTGGATGCGCTGGAAACCATGCTGCGCATCTGGAACCTGCTGGAAACCCGGGCGCTCTACAAGGCATTGCGTGAGTTGATTCCTGCCCAACAGATCGAGTTGTTGCGCCAGCATCGACCGGCGGTCGATCAGGTTTAGAAAGGCTTTTGTGGGAGCGAGCCTGCTCGCGATAGCGGTGTGTCAGTCAATATCAATGTTGGCTGACAGTAAGCTTTCGCGAGCAGGCTCGCTCCCACAGGGTTTTCACAAGGCCTTGGTCTTGTCATTCCTCTTCGCCGATTTCCACCACATCCCCATTCAACCGCACCGGCCACACCCGCAGGCGCTGTTCCGGGTATTCCAGGCAGTGGCCGTCTTCCAGGCGGAAATGCTGTTTGTACATCGGTGAGGCAATCACCAGTTCACCCTTGATGCTGCCCAGCAGGCCGCGGCCGATGACATTCGCACCCGACTTGGGGTCGCGGTTGTCGATGGCGTACAGCGGTTTGTCCTGCTGTTCGGGCAGGTAGAGCAGCGCTACCTGGCTACCGTCGTGCCAGGCGACCACGCCGGAGTTGGGAACCAGGTCTTCACGGCTGCACAAGGCGCGCCATTGCACCTGGGCTTCGGCGGTGGGGATACGAACGACGTTTGACTGGCTCATCAGAGCACCTCCTCGGTGACGGGAATCAGGTGAAGTTCGCCGGCGTGAACCGGGCGACGCTGGCCACGCTCGCGGACAAAATGCACATCCGGATCGCCGCGCTTGTCGTTGACGAACGTGCGGAAACGCTTGAGTTTTTCCGGATCCTTGAGGGCGTTGGCCCATTCGCATTCGTAGCGGTCGACCACCAGTTGCATCTGGGCTTCGAGCTCGGCTCCCAGGCCCAGGCTGTCATCGATGATCACGTCCTTGAGGTAGTCCAGGCCGCCCTCCAGGCTTTCGCGCCAGACCGATGTGCGCTGCAACTTGTCGGCGGTGCGGATGTAAAACATCAGGAAGCGGTCGATGTAGCGGATCAGGGTTTCGTCATCCAGATCGGTGGCAAACAACTCCGCGTGCCGAGGACGCATGCCGCCGTTGCCGGCGACATAAAGGTTCCAGCCCTTTTCCGTGGCAATCACGCCGACATCCTTGCTCTGGGCCTCGGCGCACTCGCGGGTGCAACCGGACACCGCGAACTTGAGCTTGTGGGGCGAACGCAAGCCCTTGTAGCGATCCTCCAGGGTCAGGGCCATTTGCACGCTGTCCTGTACGCCGTAACGGCACCAGGTACTGCCCACGCAGGATTTCACCGTGCGGGTGGATTTGCCATAGGCATGGCCCGTTTCGAAACCGGCTTCGATCAGCTCGGCCCAGATGTCCGGCAACTGATGCAATTGAGCGCCGAACAGGTCGATGCGCTGGCCGCCGGTGATCTTGGTGTAGAGGTCGTACTTCTTCGCCACCACGCCGATGGCGATCAGTTTGTCGGCGGTGATTTCCCCGCCGGCGATGCGCGGCACCACCGAATAGGTGCCGTTTTTCTGCATGTTCGCCATGAAGGTGTCGTTGGTGTCCTGCAACGGCACCAGCGACGGATCCATGATCGGCTGGTTCCAGCACGAGGCCAGGATCGAGCCCACCGCCGGTTTGCACAAGTCGCAACCGGTGTGCCCGCGGCCATGCTTGGCCAGTAGCTCGTCGAAGCTGATGATCCCTTCCACCCGCACCAGGGCGTACAGCTCCTGGCGGGTATAGGCGAAGTGTTCGCACAGGCTCTTGTCGACAGTGACGCCACGGGCGACCAGCTCATGTTCGAACACCTGCTTGACCAGCGCGGCGCAGCCTCCGCAACCGGTACCGGCCTTGGTGTCGCACTTGAGTTGGCCCAGGTCCGTGCAGCCGCCGTCGATGGCCGAGCAGATCGAGCCCTTGGTGACGTTGTGGCACGAACAGATGGTCGCCGCCGCAGGCAGCGCGGCCGGGCCCAGGGTCGGTGCGCCTTCGGAGCTGGGCAGGATCAGGCTGGCGGCATCCTTGGGCAAGGCGATACCGTTCTGCATGTACTGCAGCAAAGTGTCGTAGTAGCTGTTGTCACCCACCAGTACCGCGCCGATGACCCGCTTGCCGTCGGCGTCTACTACCAATCGCCGGTAACTGGCGCTGGTTTCGTCGATGAACTGGAAACTGCGCGAGCCCGGCGTGTGCCCGTGGGCATCGCCGATGGAGCCAACGTCGACGCCGAGCAACTTGAGCTTGGTGGACATGTCGGCACCGGTGAACGGTTCACCGCTTTCACCGCTCAGTTGGGCGGCGACGCTGCGGGCCATCTGGTAGCCCGGAGCGACCAGGCCGAAAATGCTGCCGTTCCAGGCCGCGCATTCGCCGATGGCGTAGATGTCCGGGTCGCTGCTCAAGCATTGGTCGTCGATCACCACGCCACCGCGCGGACCGATCTGCAGGTCGCTCTGGCGAGCCAGGGCGTCCTGGGCACGGATACCGGCGGAAAACACGATCAGGTCGGTTTCCAGGAAGTCATCGTTGCCGAAGTTCATCCGATAACGATAGTGCTCCCCGGCAGTGATGGATTGGGTACCCTTGGACAGATGCACGCCGACGCCGAGCTTTTCGATACGTGCCTTGAGGGCCAGGCCGCCCTGCTCGTCGAGCTGCACCGGCATCAGCCGTGGAGCGAATTCCACCACGTGGGCTTCCAGGCCCAGGGTCTTGAGGGCATTGGCCGCTTCCAGGCCCAGCAGGCCACCGCCAACCACCACGCCACGGCGGGCATTGGTTGCGGCGGCACGGATTGCGTCCAGGTCTTCCAGGGTGCGATAGACCAGACGGGAATCGCCGTCGGCGCCTTCGATGGGCGGCACGAACGGGTAGGAACCGGTGGCGAGCACCAGTTTGTCGTAGTTGATGCGCTTCTCGGCAGTGACGACCTGACGGGCCTGGCGATCGATCTCCAGCACTGGTACACCCAAGTGCAGCGTGACGCCTGGAGTCTGGTACAACGAAGCCTCGCCGAGGGCCAGGGATTCAGCGTCACGGCCAGAGAAATACTCGGACAGGTGCACGCGGTCATAGGCACGCATCGGCTCTTCGCTGAACACATGCACCTGGTAATGGTTGAGTGCACCGCGCTCGATCAGTTGTTCGACGCAGTGATGACCGACCATGCCATTGCCGATCACGATCAGCGTTTGCAGCTTGTTCAGGGAAGCAACGTTGGAATTCATAGAAAGCACCCGACAAAAGCCCATCACGGTTTTGAAAGCAAAAAAAAAGACGCCTGAAACCTTGCGGTTCCAGGCGTCTTTGCCTGTTCTGTGCGGTATCGACCCGACGTCTGCGCCCGATCTACCGTTCCCCCGGCCTGTTGGCGCTCGATCTTCGTTGACCGACGGGGCTGCCCATTCGATTGTTTTCGCGGTGGGCCTGGATGCTCTCTTGCAGCCAGCGTGCCAAACCGCTGTGCCATGAGAATGCCAAGGCCCTGGACGCCCCCTCGCCCCTTGTGGGAGCGGGCTTGCCCGCGAAGGCGCCCTGCCAGTCACCGCATCAAGACAGGTTCTCACCCCAGGTTCGCCAAGCGCCCACTATTGCCTTTCCATGGTGCGACCCCATCTCCCAGGCTTCATAAAAGTGCAGCGTTGCAGATCAGCGTGCAAAAAGGCTGAACCATCGCCGCCCCCTCTTTTCACAATAATGAGAAGCCTGTCCTCGCGTTGCACGGCACCGCCCGCAATGCCTGGTCAACGGCTTGCCACGAAACCCGAAAGAGGAGATTCAACGATGAAAATCAATGAAATCATGAGTCGGGAAGTTCGCACCATCGCCCCCGACACCCCATTGCGCGAAGTCGCCCGGATCATGCGTCAGGCCGACATCGGGGCATTGGTCATCAACCAGGACGATCGCATGGCCGGGATGATCACCGACCGTGACCTGGTGATTCGTGCCATGGCCGAGGGCATGGACATGAATACCCCGGTCAGCCGGATCATGAGCGATGAAGTGCGTTATTGCTTCGAGGACGAAGAGATCGACCATGTCGCCAAGAACATGGCCCAACTCGAAAAACGCCGCTTGCCGGTGGTGAACCGCGACAAACGTCTGGTAGGCATGGTTTCACTGGCCAACGTCGCCAGCTGCAATGCCGATAAGGTCAGCGCCAATCTGTTGCGAGGCGTGGCCAGGGCTCACTGACCCCACCACAAATCCCTCTGGAAGCGAGCCTGCTCGCGATAGCGGTGGGTCAGCAACATCGATGCCGGATCTATCGACGCCTTCGCCAGCAGGCTCGCTCCCACATTACTGACGCCAATCCGCCCTCCCCGCGTCTTCATAGCATGTGCCCTTTGGCAGCAGCCAGTTTCACATCCCGCCCATAGACATCCGGGACATACACCGCCTGCCCCTGGCTATCCGCCTGTACGGTCCAGTAACCCAGCAGGATTGGCATGGGCCTGGCCAGCCTGAACTCATGGGTCTGCCCATCGGCCAGCAGGGTGTCGGTGCGCAAGCGCTCGGCCGGGGTCACCAGCAGGTCCCGCAAATGCATCACTTGCTCGATCCGCACACATCCCGAACTGAACGCCCGCGGCCCCTTGCTGAACAGGGCCTGGCTGGGCGTGTCGTGCAGGTACACGGAAAACGGGTTGGGGAAGCGGATCACCAGTTTGCCCAGCGGATTCTTCGGTCCGGCATCCTGGCGCAGCATTAGGTCGCCCGGATGGTCCCAGTCGATGTCCTCGGCCAGCAGCGGCAGGCCATCGCGATCGATGATCTTCAGGTTCTGCCGACTGAGGAACTCGGGATCGCGGCGGATCTCCGGCAGTTTGTCTTCCTTGAGGATGGTTGGGGGGATGGTCCAGGTGGGATTGAGGGTCAACCTCGTCACCCGGGATTTGAGCAACGGCGTTTCCCGTTCCGCACGGCCCACCTGGGTACGGGTTTGCCAGACCGGTGCGCCGCCCTGATACACCGTCAGTTGGGCCGCCGCCACGTTGACCAGCACGCTGTCAGGCTCCAGGTCCTGGGCCAGCCAGCGCATGCGTTCCAGATTGATCCGCAACTGCTCGCGGCGCATGGCCGGGCTGACGTTCAACTCGGAGACAGTCCACGGCCCCACCACGCCGTCGGCTTGCAGCGAATGCCGCAGCTGGAAGCTTTTCATCGCCTCCACCAGGCTGGGACTGTAGTGCTCATCGCCCTCGGCCGGCGGCGCACTCAGGTAGCCTTCACTGAACAGCCGTCGCGCCAGCGCCGGTACCCGGGCGTCCTGTTTGTCCGGTTGCAACAGGGCACCTGCGGGCACCGCTTGCCATTCGGCCAGAGGCTGTTGTCGCTGTTGGGCATAGACCACCCGCAGGTTGCGGTAAAGGTCCAGGCTCGGGCGCGCCTGGTCAAAGGCTGCAGCCAGGTTGTTCAACCCAGGCCCGGCGATGGCCAGGATCATCGCCTGGCGGTCCTGGGGCTGCGGGCTGGCCTTCCACACCGGCTCAAGACGGTCCTGAGGCAAATAGCCGAAACGCAGTTCGTGCAAGGCCTGCAGGTAGCGCTGGCTGATGGCGATATCGACACAGTCCGGACTCAGGGACGCATCGTCGGCCGGCAGGCTATAGCGGGCCGGGTCCAGTCCGTCATCGGCCAGTTGCTGCAACTGGACCCGCAAGGCCATCAGCCGTTCGTCGACCGACCAGATAGCCTGGCCGGCGTTTTGCTCGTAGAACGCCTGCAAGCTCATCATCGTCGGAAAGTCGACACCCGCAGCCAGCGCCGGGCAAGCCACCGATAACCGGGCCAGGGTGGCCTGTACAGGGGGTGGATCGCCAAACGGAACGTCACCGGCCGTCGCGACCAATGGCGAAGCGAGCAATAAAAGGCTCAAGTAACATACGGGCTTTTTGAACAACTGCTTTACTCCAATCCATGGCCGTCTCGTTGACGGTTGACTTTGCGACAGGTACGACCCGCCATCATGATGCACACGAACAATTACGGACGGGATGCCACACACACACATCAGCCTGTAACCCTGCGTGGATTCTTTTCAGCCACGCTGACGCTTATCCGCCGGCTCGGCCTGGCCATGGCAGCACTGGGCGCGGTATGCGCTCCGGCGCTGGCCGGGCAAGCGAATTCTCAAACGCTTTACAACAGCCTCGCCCACGCCGCGCCGGAACTCAATCCCCAGGCGCTCAAAAGTGCCTTGAGCGCCATGCAATGCGCGGTTGCCAACGGCGCCCATCAGGCCCGCCACCTGGCAGTGATCGACTATTCGCAACCGTCCACGGCCCGGCGCCTGTGGATCTTCGACCTGCAGAAGAAGAAGCTGGTGCTGCGCGATCTGGTGGCCCACGGGCAGAAATCCGGGGAAAATTTCGCCACGCAGTTTTCCAATCGCCTGGGCAGCTACCAGTCCAGCCTGGGGCTGTTCCGCACCCAGGAAAGCTATCAGGGCACCCATGGTTATTCACTACGCATGGATGGCCTGGAACCCGGCTTCAATGACCAGGCCCGTGATCGGGCCATCGTGATCCATGCCGCCGACTACGTGAACCCGTTGTGGAGCCTGCGCCAGGGCCGTATCGGCCGCAGCCAGGGTTGCCCTGCTGTGCGCCCTCAGGTGGCACGCCAGGTGATCGACAAGCTCAAGGGCGGGCAATTCATGTTTTCCTGGTACCCGGACCCGGGCTGGCTGAAGCGTTCGGCCTATCTCAACTGCCAGCCACAGCAGGTGGCGAGCATTCTGGCTACCAGTGGTGGCTGAGCACAGTGGTATGCCTGTGGCGAGGGGATTCATCCCCTCGCCACAAAAGATTGCGCCTGATCAGCCGGTGGTTAAAATGCCGGCCTTTCGAATCGCCGGCATTGCCTGATGAACCCTGAAGCCCTTCAAACCCTGCAGACCCACTTACTGACCGCGCTGGCGTCCGTGCCGGAAGAAACCCGTCGCCTGTTCCACGGCCGCGGGCGCTGCTGGCCAGGGCTGGAGCAGATCACCGTCGACTGGCTGCAAGGGATTGTGCTGGTGTCGTTGTTCAAGGCGCCGGAGCCGGCGCAGTTGGATGACCTGATGTCCCTGCTGCTCGCCCTTGCCGCCTCGCCCGTCTGGAAAAGCAGCGGCGCCCATACGCTTGCCGTGCAACACCGCTACCTACCCCAAAGCCTCACCCAATGGCTGGTGGGCGAGCCCATCGACGAATGGACCCTGACCGAAGGTGGCCTGCGGTACCGGATCGACCTGGGCAAGAAGCAGAATAACGGCCTGTTCCTCGACATGCGCTACGGCCGCGACTGGGTCCGAGCCAATGCCGACGGCAAGCGCGTGCTGAACCTGTTCGCCTACACCTGCGGTTTCTCGGTGGCGGCGATTGCCGGTGGCGCGCAGCACGTGGTCAATCTGGACATGTCCCGCGCTGCCCTGAGCCGGGGCCGTGACAACCATCGTTTGAACGGCCATGACCTGGGCCAGGTGAGCTTCCTTGGCCACGACCTGTTCAAGTCCTGGGGCAAGGTGATCAACGGCGGCCCCTATGACCTGGTGATCATCGATCCGCCGACCTTCCAGAAAGGCAGTTTCCTGCTGACCAAGGATTACCAGCGGGTGCTGCGCCGGCTGCCGGAACTGCTGGCCGCCGACGGCACCGTCCTGGCCTGTAGCAATGACCCGGCCACCGGCCCGGACTTTCTCATCGACGGCGTCACCCGCGAAGCCTCCGGGTTGGCCTTCAGCGAACGCCTGGCCAACCCACCGGAATTTCCCGACATCGACAGTCAATGTGGCCTGAAGGCGCTGGTCTTCAAAGCGACAGTACCGGCCACCAGGCGGTGACCAGACTCCTGGTTACCCGGCGTACCAGGGCCTCGACCTCCCGGCTCTTGACCGAACGGTAGATGGCCATGGTGCGGCGCAACTGATCCTCGGTAAGGGTCACCGGCTGGCCGGCCCTCCAGTCCACATCCGCGACGGCTTCGAGCCCGGTACGACGCCAGACGGTCCGCTCGCCTTCCGTGACCGGTTCCAAGGGGCTGGGTAATTCGGGATCCGGCTGGACCAGGTTATCCAGCATGACCTGGGGCCAGCGGGACGGATCGATGGGCTCGCTGAAGGCATTCACCAGGTCGTCATCGACCGTTTCCCAGATCGCCAGTCCCTCGGTCCATTCGTGGGACATAAGGCCCAGGTAGGGCCGCCAGGTCATCTCTCCGGTACGCGGGGTTTGATCGTTGCTGTTGAAGGTATCCTGGGCGTCGCTGAGCCAGTCGATGAACGCCTCCCGGCTCATGTGCGCCTGGCGCTGCAAGGGATCGATAAAGCGATCCATCAGCGCGAAGTCCCAATGAGAGAGGTGCTCCGCCAGGAAACCCGCGAACGGCGCCCCGTCTCGGGCCAGTCGTGCACGCATCACCGACTCGAACATCGTGAAGTGCACCTCCAGCTCGCCGATGTCCGGCTGCTGCCGGTCCAGGCTGCGCATTTGCAGGCGCGTGCGCAGTTCTCGGAGTTGTACGTCGAAATCGCCAATCAAGGCAGGCAGGCGGCCATAGACGTTTTCGTAACCGATGTAGTGCTGCAAAATGGCCCCAGCCCTCTGGCGAACGCTAAACGCCAGCCCGGCGGGGGAATTTTCGTCAGCTTCACTGACGCGGCCAGAAAACCAATCGATGAAGCTCCGCATCCCGGGATCATCACGGGCGACCTCCAGTGCCCTTTGGAGCGAGGCGGAAATATAGAGCCAGTCGTCGACGGTGTAGTGAAACGCTTCGGGAAACACATTGCGCAGGGCGTTGATCTGGGCGCTGGGCAACGGGTTGTCGTCAAGCCAGACCCCCAGTGTGTCAAGGCTCGCCAAACGGTTGAGCGCTGGGAGCAGGTCATTCTGGATATTGGTGATGCGGTTGCCGCTGAGATCGACGACGAACGTATCGGAGAGGAGCACCTCGGAATGCCTGGCCAGCACCGCCAATGCCAAAGCGGGTACCCGATCCAGCCCGGTCCTGCCCAGCTCCAGCGTCATCAGGTTGGCAAGCTCGGGGAGCTCCGGCAGGTCCCGGCAGTTGTTTCCACTCAGGCGCAGTTCCTGCAAAGCGGTGGCGCTGCGTAGGAAGGCGCTGCCCTCTTCATCCAGGCGCAAGCCACAACGCGCCAGGTTCAGCGCCCGCAGATCGGGCAATGTGGTAATCACGGCCTGCAACTGCTCGGACGTGAAATCCAGATTGTCGGTCCATATGAATTCACGCAGGGACGGTAACGCAGCCAGGCTGCGAATCGCGCCAAGCACCTCGACGCTGGTGCCCGTTGCCGCGCCGCTGCTGATCCCAGACAAGTCCAGGGTCCATAACGGGATCGTAGGGTCGTCGCCCAGCAGCGGCGCGAACACATCCGCGTTCAGGTGCAACGGGTTGCGGGCCAATGACAGATCCACCAGCGCCCGCAGCTCACCCACCGCCACGGGAACAGCGGTGAGCTGATTGCCCCTCAGGCTCAGCGAATCGATACCGGGGAACATCCGCAGGAAATCCGAGGGATCCTCGACCAGCCCCAGGTCAGCCAGTACCACTTGCTCGATATGCACGAAACGCACGGAAATGGGAGGCAACCTTCCGACGTTGAGGTTCTCTAACCGCAACACCAGCTCTGCACCCTCCCTACCTGGGTCAGGCGCGCGCTGCCAGGCCCGGCGGAGCTCCCTCGCAACGACCTGGCGCTGCGCGACCAGCATGTCACGATTCAGAAGCTGCTCGGCGGGATGGTGAAAGCCTTCCTGGTCGACCCATTGGCGCAGCCCCTCGTCCAGCGTGGTCCAATCCTGCTCCAGGCGGCTGATCAACTCATTGAGACTGGTGCCCTCGAGCCCGGCCTGTTCGGTCAGGCCAAGCTGCAGCCGTTCCAGTGCGTTTCCCGCATGGGCGGGATAGAGCCGCTCCAGACGCTGACGCAGGCTGCCTTGCCACTCCTGCAACGGCAGCCGGCCACGGCCGCTGAGCGGGTAAACCAAGTGTCCGTTCAGCCATTGCGGGCGAGACCCGAAGCTGCCCAGGCGGCGCATCAACAAGTACGGACGCAGGGCTTGCCGGTCTTTCAGGGCCTGTGCCAGCAGTTGGCTGCGAAGCGAGTCCGCCTCCCAGATGTTCAGGCCCAGGGCGCTGCGAGCGTCGTCTGGCATGGCTCTGAGCAGTGCGTCCTCCAACGCCGTGGCGCTCGCCAGTTCCTCGCCGGTTTCGTCAAAGGGGCGATACAGTTCACCTTCCTGACGGATGACTTTCAGCGGCCCGGTCTCCCCCAGTGCGAGCGGGTCCGGCAGCTCTCGCAGCCACAGGCGCAGGTGTAGCCGACCTCGTAGCTCCGAGGTCTCGGCGAGCAGACTCATGACGACGCGATCTCGGTCGACGCTGCTTTCGCCGCGCTCCAGGGCCCGTAACGCACGGCTCAGACGTAGCTCACGCAAGGCTTCGGCAGCCAGCCTGCCGAGGTTTTCAGGCACCCGTCCGTCCAGCAATCGCAACCGATCCCTGCCTGAAACCTCATTGACCAGCTCGTTGGCAATGGACTCCGGCAAGCCTGGGAATACCCGGGCCAAGGGTACAGCCAATGGATCGAGCCTGGTGGACCTGGCCATCGCCATGTTCACACGTTTGGCTTCACGCTCCAGATGCTCGGCCCAGCGCCCGGCCAGCAGGCGACTGCGCTCCAGCGGCTGCAAGCCGATACTGTTTTGCCCCAACAGCGCGGTCTGTTCATCCAGGCTCAAGCCGTCCAGGACGCGAGCGGCCCAGGCATCCTGTCCAAGATCCACTTTGCTCAACAGGATGGAGCGCGTATCGGCCGCGTCTCCCACAGGGTAAAACCTCACGCCATCGTAATAGCGTAATGTCATATCTTCTGGCCATCCCGGTAGCTCCGCGAGGGTCTGGACGATGCGAAAATGCATGCCCTGTGGCGCTTCGCCACGGCGCAGGCGTTCGATGGTGTGTCGCAGCCATTGCCAGTTCTGCGCCTCATCCAGTGCGTCGACCAGTATGGCCGGCATCGGCCGTGCCTCTACTTGCAGGTAGCGCAAATGCGCCTCGCTGATACCGACCTGGCGTTGCACCGCCAGGATCGTAGGGTCGTCGAGCTCGGCGGGCGTCTCGGTAAAGGTTCGCAACAGTTCCAGGTTGCTTCGTTGCATAGGGTTGCGATGTGCCCACTGCCAGCCACGGGTGCGGCTCCATTCCAGCGGCGGCGTCACACCCCTGTGTCCGGAGGGCAGGCGCAGCCTCAGGTTGTCTTGTGTGCCTTGTACTTCAAAGTAACGATCCTCGATCCGCACCCAGGCCTCGTCCGCCGTGCGCCAGACACCCCAAGCATCCTGCTCGGCCTCAAGGGGCGGTAAACGCTGCGCTTCAAAGGGGCGCACGTCGCCATTCCACAGCCGGGTGGTGCCGTCAGCCACGGGCATGGGCTCGATGGCTGCGCCAATGAACCCCAGGTAAGCGCCTTGGGCGACCCCGAACAATGCGTTGAAGATATGCTCGATACCTTCTTGCGCATGGCCTTCGTTGAACGCCTGAATCCCTTCGAAGATTTCATACACCAGGCGCACACCACCGACCGCCGCGGCAACCATCCCGATGGGCGCGCAAAATGGGAAAAAGGTCGCAGCCACCATCAGCGAACGCTCGACCAGGTTTTCCCAGTATTCGAGGCGAGCCAGCAGCGCCCGCCAGTCCTGATCCCGGGTCGGGACCATCAGTGCCGAGGCATTGGCCAGGGTATGACCACGCCATTCATGGTAGGCGGCGTGCCAATGATCCTCGCGCACCTCGCTCAGGTCCCAGGCTACTTTGGGTGTAGGGATCCGGATGCGCCGGTGATTGCCGTCCTCTCCCCGCTCGCCCTCGCGCCAACCGGTGATACGCGCATGGAGCTCCTGGAAGAGATTGAGGTTATCGGTCACCTTCCACTCTACCTGATCGTGCAGAGCCGACCCCAGACTGGCCTGCAAACGCAGCGGGAGATAACGCAGCAAGCTCTGGCGATAACTGCGTTTACGCACCCGTTCAGTCAGCTCTGCCGACAGCGCCTGCAGACTTGGAAACTGCTTGAGCGGTGCCACGGTATCGTGGGGCATGTGCAGGACGACCGGGCGAACGCCCTTGGCATCCCCCGCCAGCCCCCAGTAGACCCGGGCACCGAACAACGGCGCGGACAGCAACTCCAGCGCCTTGACCTCGCAGGCCAGGGGCGCCACGGGGCGCGCTTCAAGATGAACGCCAACATGGGCCAGCAGCCGCTCACCGGTGTGGTCCAGGCGTCCAGCCAGCTTCGCCTCGTAGGCATCATGAACCAACAGACTGCGTGCATACGCCATGTAGGCCTTGGCCACGCCGGGAACCTCGTGGGTAATGCGAGGCAGCCTCTGTTCGAGTATCCGTCGATAGGCCCCACCGACATCGATTTGCCGACAGAGACTGGCGAAACTGGCGGGGCTCATGGCCAATAGCGCAGTGGATGATGGCTCATCCCCGCGGGAGAACTCGTCCCGCCGGCCCTGGATGAAAAGCTCGCCCTTTTTATCGAAATCCCCCCCGGCGACCGCGTCGGCGGGCGGATAGTTGCCCATGGCGGCTTCGATCACCGACAACGAGGGGTCGCTCACGAAAGAGCTGCGCCTGACCCGTGCCCGCCGGATCGCATCCGCGACAGTGCCGCCGCCGTTCACCTGGTTCCAGCCTTGCATTTGCGGCTGGACCTTGAGCAGGTCGAGGGTAAAGGTGTAGGGCGCCGGCAGGTCCTTGAGCAATGCGTTGAGTGCATCGCTGTCGTGTTGTAGTTTCCGGGTGAGCCCCCTGAAGCGCTCCTGCTGGGCGCGCGGGGCTCGTTTCAGCCAGGCGGGCAGCCGGGCCTTGATAAACTCGACATGGGTATCGAGGGTAAACATGGTGGACCTCCATCCTTGGGGGCATTGGGAATTCGGGATGTAACGTGCGCTCAACCGGCGCGAGCCCGATGCTCCAAGAAATGGCTGTCTTTTGAAACCGTGCAACCGTTGCAAGGGGTTGCGGGGCGTAGCTCACACCAGCAACGTCAACCACGCCGAGACCAGCAGCAACAGTGCCATGGTCCGATTGAACCTGCCCATCGCCACGGCAGAACGGCAGAATCTGGCAGCACCGAGCCCCAGGTAAGCCCAGACGGTCATGCAGGGAATCGAGATTGCAAAAAACGCCAGGGACAACCACAAAACCCGCACGGTGCGGTCGGCTTCGGCGCCGGCAAACACGCTGACCACCGCCAGCGCCATCATCCAGGTCTTCGGGTTGACCAGCTGCAGGCCGGCCGCCCCGACCAGGCCAAGCCTCGGGCCTTCGACGGGTTGGTCAGGATCGATGGCCTGGGCCGGCGCACTGAAAATCTGCCAGGCCATCCAACTCAGCCAGGCGATGCCGGCCCAGGACAGCGCCGTTTGAATCGTCGCGTGGCGAGCCAGTACGTCCCCCAACCCCGTGCCGACCAGCAACACCAACAGAGCCGCCGCGGCACAGGCCCCGAGGATGATTGGGACTGTAGTCGGCAGGCCGAAGCGCGAACTGTGGCTCAACACCAGGATATTGGTCGGGCCCGGGGTGATGGAGGCGACAAACGCAAACAAGGCAAACGGCAGTAATTGGTCCATGGAGCAACTTCTCGGTGAAGAATCGTGACTCGATCCTCCCCCATGGAACGATGCTCAGTCTGGAACAATTGAGCAGCGCTTGCGGTAATCCGCCGGGCTCAGGCGATAGGCACGCTGGAACCAACGGCCCAGGTGACTCTGGTCGGCAAACCCGAGCTGTGCCGCCACGGCCACGGCGCTCTGGCCGCTGGCCAGCAGACGCCGGGCCCGGGCCAGCCGCAACTGGATCAGATAAGCATGGGGTGCCAGGCCGAACGCAGCCTTGAACGCACGGGTCAGGCGGAAACGATCGACACCAGTGACCCGTGCCAGATCGTCCAGGCCAATGTCTTCGTTCAGATGACTGTGTAGGTAATCGCGGGCCCGCTGCGCAACCAACGGCAGGCGCGGATCGGGGTTGATCCGTGCCCGCCAGTGCAAATGTTGGGTCAAGCTGGCCAGCAGGGTGTCGAGCGCGGTCTGGCGGACGATGCGCAGTTCCTGGTCGTGCAGGCTCTGGAACGCCAGGGCCGTCGCGTGAGCCAAACGTGCATCGTCGGCCAGGGTGGCGGCGAATCCCAACTGCGCATTGTCTGGCGCGACGTCGAACAGCGAGCGCAGTTCTCGCTCCAGCCAGTGGGGTTCGAGGTACAGGGTGCGATAGGTAAAACCGCCGGCCTGGGGTGCATGTCCATCGTGGAGCTCACCGGGCTCCAGCAGGAAGACCTTGCCCGGCGTGCTGTTGTGTTGTTGGCGGCGGCAATGAAACTGCTGCACGCCTTCCTCGGTCATGCCGACCAGGTACGCGTCATGCCAATGGGGATCGTAGGCATGCCCTTCAAAATGCGCGCGCACGGTCTCGATGCCGGACGTGGCGTCCTGCTTGAGATCGATCCAGTTGCGCGAGGTCATGGGGTGTCCTGTTCGATTTATCCGCTTGAGCAGACTAACCGCTCAGGGCGAGTACTGTCTGGAAGATTTGTGCAGTTGCTTTTTGTGGGAGCGGGCTTGCTCGCGAATGCGATACATCTATCAGCACATGCATCGACTGACACACCGCTTTCGCGAGCAAGCCCGCTCCCACAAGAAATCTTCACAGGCAGCTTCCATTCAGGGATCAGGAACGAGGGCCGGCAACACCGCCTCCAGCGCGAGTCGCGCCAGTTCGGCATCCTGCTCGGACTTGACCCCGGACACGCCGATGGCGCCGATGCATTGGCCGTCGTGGCGAATGCTCACACCGCCTTCGAGCATGCCATGCAGATGCGGCGCACTGAGGAAGGCGTAGCGACCTTCGTTGATCATGTCTTCGAAAAACTTGCTGTCACGCCGACTCATGGCGGCGGTACGGGCTTTTTCGGTGGCGATGTAGGACGACAACGGCGAGGCACCGTCCAGCCGCAACAGGCCAAGCGGATGGCCGCCATCGTCCACCACACAGACCGACACGGCCCATTGACGCTGATGTGCCAGCTCCTTGGCTGCCACCAGCAACTGTGCGACGTCTTGTTCGGTAAGGACTGCCTTGGTTTTCATGAATCACTCCGATGTGCCACGCAAGAATCCGTGTCGCAGTATGTCCTTGGCGACAGTTCGAGCCAACCCGTATGAAATCCTGATCGTCGGGCAGCGGCACAAATGGATCCATTAAAAATGAAATACCGCACGATTCATCGATAATACGTTGACAACAAAACTAGTTAAGAGACTTAATGGATCCACAGAAAAACAAAATCAGCCTGGAGACCCGTCATGTACCCCAAAAATGCCTGGTACGTTGCCTGCACCCCCGATGAAATCGCCGAGAAGCCCCTGGGCCGCCAGATCTGCGGCGAGAAAATGGTTTTCTACCGTGGGCATGAAGGCAAGGTCGCTGCCGTCGAGGACTTCTGCCCCCACCGTGGCGCCCCGCTTTCCTTGGGCTACGTCGAGAACGGCAATCTGGTGTGCGGTTACCACGGCCTGGTGATGGGCTGTGACGGCAAGACGGTTGAGATGCCAGGGCAGCGGGTGCGCGGGTTTCCCTGCAACAAGACTTTCGCCGTGGAAGAGCGCCATGGGTTCATCTGGGTCTGGCCCGGCGACCAGACGTTGGCCGACCCGGCGCAGATCCATCCTCTGGAATGGGCGGAAAACGAAGAGTGGGCTTATGGCGGTGACCTGTTCCATATCCAGTGCGACTACCGCCTGATGATCGACAATCTGATGGACCTGACCCACGAAACCTACGTGCATGCCTCGAGCATCGGCCAGAAAGAGATCGACGAGGCGCCGCCCGTCACCACCGTCGAAGGCGACGAGGTCATCACCGCGCGGCACATGGAAAACATCATGGCCCCGCCCTTCTGGCGCATGGCCCTGCGTGGCAACAACCTGGCCGACGACGTGCCGGTGGACCGCTGGCAGATCTGCCGCTTCACCCCGCCCAGCCATGTCATGATCGAAGTCGGCGTGGCCCATGCCGGCAACGGTGGCTATCACGCCGCGCCGCGGTTCAAGGCGTCGAGCATCGTGGTGGATTTCATTACGCCGGAAACCGAAACATCCATCTGGTATTTCTGGGGCATGGCCCGGCATTTCCAGCCCCAGGACGAAGCCCTGACCGCGAGCATTCGCGAAGGCCAGGGCAAGATTTTCAGCGAAGACCTGGAAATGCTCGAACGCCAGCAGCGCAACCTGCTGGACCATCCGCAACGCAACCTGCTCAAGCTCAACATCGATGCCGGTGGCGTGCAGTCACGTCGAGTGCTGGAGCGTTGGTTGGCCCGTGAGCGCGACGCCCAGGCGGGATTGATTGCCAGTACCCATCAGCCACAACCCGTGGAGCAACGGCCATGATCGAAGTTCAGGTCGCGGCACGGCACAACGAAGCCCTGGACATCTGCAGCTACGAGCTGACCCGCGTCGACGGTCAGCCGTTGCCGGCATTCACCGCCGGTGCCCATATCGATGTGCATTTGCCGGGTGGCGTGGTTCGTCAGTATTCGCTGTGCAACCACCCCGAGGAACGCCACCGTTATCTCATTGGCGTGCTCAGGGACCCAGCGTCGCGGGGCGGTTCAAGCAGCCTGCACGAGCAGATCCTGCCCGGTGCGCGGTTGTTCATCAGCGAACCACGCAATCTGTTTCCCCTCGCTGCCCAAGCCCGACGCCACTTGCTGTTTGCCGGAGGCATCGGCATCACGCCAATCCTGGCCATGGCCGAGCACCTTGCGCAGACCGGCGCAGCGTTCCAATTGCATTATTGCGCCAGGTCGCTGGAGCGGGCCGCCTTCATCGAGCGCCTGCGCCAGGCTCCGTATGCCGACCGGGTGTTCCTGCATTTCGATGAAGCGCCCGAAACCGCACTGGATACCGCTCGGGTGCTGGCGGCGCCCAGCGAAGACGTGCACCTCTATGTGTGCGGCCCCGGCGGGTTCATGCAGCATGTGCTGGACACCGCCAGGGCCCAAGGCTGGCAGGACACCTGCCTGCACCGCGAGTACTTCGCCGCCACCCCCATCGACAACCGCGCCGATGGCAGCTTTACCGTGAAACTGGCCAGCAGCGGCCAGGTGTTCGAAGTCCCCAAGGACCGCAGCGTCGTGCAGGTGCTGGAAAGCCATGGCATCGAGATTCCGATCTCCTGCGAACAAGGCGTCTGCGGCACCTGCCTGACCCGCGTGCTGGAAGGTATACCGGAACATCGCGACATGTTCCTGGCCGAGGCCGAGCAGGCTTGCAACGATCAGTTCACGCCGTGCTGTTCCAGGTCGAAGACGCCGTTGCTGGTGTTGGATCTCTAATATCTGAACAACATAAACCCCTGCGGGCCTTTGGGAGCGGGCTTGCTCGCGAAAGCGGTGTGTCAGCCAGCATCATTGCCACTGACCCGCCGCTTTCGCGAGCAAGCCCGCTCCCACAAGGGATCTGTGGCGATGGGGGTTCACTCGGAACGCAGGATCACCGTCATCCGCTCATCCGCCAGGGTCGAGCCAAATACCTCGGCGTAGCGCAAGGTGGCGTTGGCATGCTCGCGCATGATCGCCTCGGCCCGCGCGCCCTGGCGATGGACCAGCGCGTCGAACACCGAATGGTGCTGCATGTGGGCATAGTTGAAGCGCCGAAACTCGCCGGCCATGTTCTGCCGATCCACCGCCAGGGCGGTGACTGAGGCAAACGGCAAATGATCGTTGCGGGCCAGCGCATCAGCAATGGCCGGGTTGTGGCTGCCCTCGACGATCACCTGGTGAAAGCGCATGTTGAGGTCGTGGTAGACCTCCAGGTCTTCCTCGGTCACGTAGCCCTTGGCGAACAGTTCGTCGCCCTGCACCAGGCATTGTTCGAGGGTGGCACGAGCTTCCGCATCCAGGCCCCGTTCGGCGGTCTGGCGCGCAGCCAGGCCTTCCAGCACCCCGCGCACTTCCACCGCGCCGGCGATATCCTCGGCACTCACCGAGCGCACCTGGAACCCACGCCCGCCGAAGCGCACCAGCAAGCCTTCCTGCTCCAGGGTCCTGAACGCCATGCGCACCGGCATCCGCGACACGCCGAACCGCTGCGCCGTGGGAATCTCCATCAACCGCTCACCGGCCGCCAGCTCGCCAGAGGCAATCATTCTGCGTAACGCAACCAGCACCGTTTGGCCGGGCTTACTCATCCGGGGTACTTCCAGGGGAAAGAGACCGCCATAGTAAAAGCAAAACCCTGTGGGAGCGAGCCTGCTCGCTCCCACAGGAGTTGTTGTATTCGTCGCAGATCCATCGTGGGAGCGGGCTTGCTCGCGAAGGCGTCGTATCAGTCACTTGAATGTTGACTGACCCTACGCTTTCGCGAGCAAGCCCGCTCCCACAGGATTGAATGTTTAGCGAGAAGGTGTTGCCCGCAGGATCGACTCATCTTCGCCACGATACAGCGCCTCGACTTTCGCCGCCCGCCACTGCAACACCGCCCGCTGGTTGATGGAGCCCTTGTCGGTGATTTCGCCACGGTCGATGGACGCCGGTTCATCGAGCAGTGCGATCCATTCGACCCGGCTGGCATTGCCGCTGGCGCTGTGGTTGAGGCGTTGCAGCCAATCGGCGAACCATCGACGGACCGGGGCGCTGGCGAGTACCTGGGCATCGCTGGCGTCCGCAGGCAAGCCCGACAAGCGCCGGCACTCGGGAAGCCGCGGGAACACCAGGGCGCCCAGGCATTCGCGATCCGGCGCAGTCACCACCAGGTCCTGGACGTAAGGCGTGCCTTCCAGCACCGCACGGTTGCGCAACGGCCCGACGCTGACGAACACGCCAGAGGACAGTTTGAAATCCTCGGCAATCCGCCCGTCGAACATCAACCCCAACTGTGGATTAGCCGGATCGGCCAACTTGATCGCATCGCCCGAACAATAGAAACCGTCCTCGTCGAACACCTCGGCCGTCTGCTGCGGCGCGCGCCAGTAGCCGGGCATGATGTGCGGCCCGCGAAAGCGACCTTCGAACTTGCCGTCCACCGGCACCAGTCGCACTTCGCAACCCGGCGCCGGCAGGCCGATGTAGCCGGCCATGGACAACGGCCCGGTGGTAAAGGTGCAGGACGGAGACGCTTCGGTCATCCCCAGCCCGGCCATCATGCGGATGCGTTCGCCGCAATGCTGCTCGGCCACTTTGTCGAGCCGGTCCCAGGTACTCTGCGACAGCCCGGCGGCAGCGAAGAAAAACAAGCTGACGCGCTCGAAGAAACGCTCGCGCAACTCGCCATCCCGCTCCAGCGCACTGACCAGCTCTTCCCAGCCCTTGGGCACGGTCAGGTAGGCGGTCGGCGAAATCTCTTTGAGATTGCGCAAGGTTTCGGCGAAACCCTGGGCGGTGGGCTTGCCGTCATCCAGGTAGAACGTACCGCCGTTGTATAACACGATGCCAACGTTGTGACTGCCGCCAAAGGTGTGGTTCCACGGCAACCAGTCCACCAGCACCGGCGGTGCTTCGCCGAACACCGGAAAGGTCTGCAACAGCATCTGCTGGTTGGCACAGAGCATGCGCTGGGTGGTGACCACCGCCTTGGGCAGTTTGGTGGAACCTGAGGTGAAGAGAAACTTGGCGATGCTATCGGGGCCGGTCGCGGCGAAGGCATGCTCGGCCTCCGCACTGCCGGGCTGCGCCAACAGGCTGGCGAAGCTTGTCCGGGAGCGCCCCGCCATCTCGCCATCCACCGTGATCAACGGCACATCCGCCGGCAACACCGCACTGACCGCGCGCTCGAATGGCGCCGCCTGGCTGACGAATACCAGCCCCGGCTGCAGCAGATCGCAGACATGCCGCAGCTTGGCAAAATCCTGGGACAACAGCGAATAGGCCGGCGACACCGGGCAATAGGGAATGCCGGCGTACATCGCGCCGAGGGCCATCTGCAGGTGTTCGATGTCATTGCCTGACAGCAATGCCAGGGGTTTGTCAGCCGACAGTCCATAAGCCAGCAGGCCCTGGGCAATGGCACGGACGCTGTCGAGCATTTCGGCGTAGCTGACCCGACGCCAGTCGCCGCCGTTCTGCCGTGCGGCGATAAAGGTCTGTTGCGGGCGCACCTGGGCCCAATGCACCAGGCGGTCGAGCAAGCGCGCCGGCAACGGTGCCAGGGCTTCCAGGGAACGCATGTGCAGGATGCCCTGCTCCTCACTGACCTCAACCGCGGGGTGACCAATCGACACTTGGCGATAATGCCCGGTGCCGGCTTGGGAGGACGATCTGAACTCGGAACTCACGTACATTTCCTCCACCAAGGCACGCCCGGTTCGCGATGCGAGCGGAACGTGACAGCGTCTGGCTGCGACCTTGTTATTGTTATGTCTGGCCTGCATCGAGGGCTTTTTCGAAGCTTAGCCGCCCACGATGCGATGGATATCAGATCGGGTAATGCCGGGGACCGTTCTGCAACGTCACCCAACGCAACTGGGTGAAATGCTCGATGGACGCCTTGCCACCAAAACTGCCGTAACCGCTGGACTTGACCCCGCCGAAGGGCATCTGCGCCTCGTCGTGCACGGTCGGCCCGTTGATATGGCAAATGCCCGACTCGATCCGTTGGGCCAGGGCCAGTGCCCGGCTGGTGTCGCGGCTGAAAATCGCCGCCGACAGGCCGAATTCGGAATCGTTGGCCAGGCGCAGCAAAGCTTCGTCACCGCTGCCACGCAACAACACCGCTACCGGGCCAAAGGATTCTTCGCGGTACAGGCGCATGTCCGGCGTCACCCCATCGAGCAGCGTCGGTTGCAAAATGCTGCCCTCCAACTGACCGCCCGTCACCAGCGTGGCGCCTTTGGCCAGGGCGTCGTCGATCATGGCCTTGATGCGCTGTCCGGCACTGACATCGACCAACGAGCCCAGCACCGAATCACCGCTGGCTGGATCACCGGCACGCAAGGTGGCGATTTTCGCTTTCAGCCGGGAAACGAAAGCATCGGCCACGCTCGTGTCCACGATCAGACGCTCGGTGGACATGCAGATCTGCCCCTGGTTGAAGTACGCTCCGAAGGCAGCCGCTTCCACCGCGGCGTCCAGGTCGGCGTCGTCCAGCACCAGAAACGGCGCCTTACCGCCCAACTCCAGCAGCGCCGGTTTGAGATGACGGGCCGACAACTCGCCAACGATGCGCCCGACATGGGTCGAGCCGGTGAAGTTGACCCGACGCACCGCCGGGTTGGCGATCAGTCGTTCGACGATCACCGGGGCGTCCGCGGGTGCGTTGCAGATCACGTTGACCACACCATCGCCCAACCCGGCGTCTTGCAGCACCTGGCCGATCAACCGATGCACCGCAGGGCTGATCTCCGACGCCTTGAGCACCACGGTGTTGCCGCAAGCCAAGGGCATGGCGATCGCGCGGGTGGCGAGAATCACCGGGGCGTTCCACGGCGCAATCCCCAGCACCACGCCGCACGGCTGACGCAGGGCCATGGCAAAACTGCCAGGTACGTCCGAAGGAATGACCTCGCCATTGATCTGGGTGGTCATGGCGGCGGCTTCTCGCAGCATGTTCGCCGCCAGGTGCACATTGAAGCCGTACCAGTTGGCCATCGCACCGGTTTCGCCGGCGGCGGCAATGAACTCAGCGCTGCGGGCCTGCAACTGCTCGGCCGCCCGCAGCAGACGGGTGCGACGTTCGTTGGGGGCCAGCGCAGCCCAGACGGGAAAAGCGGCTTGCGCGGCGGCCACGGCCGCGTCGGCATCTTCCACGGTGGCAGCGGCCACGCGGGACACCACTTCTCCAGTCACCGGATTGCAACGCTCGAAAGTCCGACCGTCACGGGCGGGGCACGACTGGCCGCCGATCAACAGGGGCACGTCCAGCATAGGATTCTCCTCATTTGGGATGAGCTGCAAGCTGCAAGCTTCAAGCTGCAAGTAGAAGCGGTTCGTGCTTGTAGCTTGCAGCTTGTCAGCGCTTGTAGGCCTGCAGGCCCGGCTTGATGCTCTTGTCGTCGAGGAACTGCTTCATCCCCTGTTCGCGGCCGCCCTCTTTGTCCAGCAGGCGCGACTGGTCGAGCTTGGCGTACAGGTAGTCTTCGTTCTGCTCCCAGGTCAGTTCACGGCAACGCTTGAAGCCATGCTTGGCCGCCCGCAGTACCACCGGGTTTTTCTCCAGCAGATTGCGCGCCAGCTCTATCGTGACCTCGCGCAGTTGCGCCAGGGGTACGCTTTCGTTGACCAGGCCCATCTCGGCGGCTTTCTGTCCACCGAAGGTCTTGCCGGTCATGATGTAGTACAGCGACTGGCGATGCCCCACGGTGTCGGCCATGGCCTTGCTGACGAGGTTGCCGGGCGGGATGCCCCAGTTGATTTCCGACAGGCCGAATGTGGCTTCGTCGGCGCAGATCGCCAGGTCGCATGCCACCAACGGGCTGAAGCCGCCACCGAAGCACCAGCCGTTGACCATAGCGATGGTCGGTTTGGCGTACATGCGCAGCAACTTCCACTGCCACTGCGAGGCTTCGCGGCGGATTTTCTCCTGGAGGATTTCCGGTCCTGCGTCCACCTCGCGGAAATATTCCTTGAGGTCCATGCCAGCGGTCCATGCGTCACCGGCTCCGGTCAGCACGAGCACGCCGGCGGCCGGATCCTGCTCCAGGGTTTCCAGCACGTCGATCATCTCGCGATTGAGAGTCGGGCTCATGGCATTGCGTTTTTCCGGGCGATTGAGGGTGACCCAGGCAATGCCTTCCTCGACGTCGACTTTGACCGTTGTCCAACGACCTTCGTAATTGCTCATGACACGTGCTCTCTCTTGTTCTTGGCTGAAGATGAACAAAAGCTAAACCGCAAAACTAGTTATGTCAATTAACTATTAATCGATTTATCCAGGTTTTCCCGCCGATGGAAATGACGACCTCGATCAATGAATGTGCAATCGACCGTAGCCATCGCGGCGCAACCTCGGCAAACTGGATAGCCTTGTTAATAATTCACCTTGAGGATGCTTTTTTCGATGGCCAAGTCTTCCAAGCTTGCCGAACCTGCCGCGATCGTGACTGACAGCGGCGCCGCGCCGGTGCCGCTGGACTCCGCGCTGGATGACCTGATCGGGTACGCCCTGCGTCGCGCCCAGCTGAAACTGTTCCAGAACCTCATCAGCCAACTGGCCGTTCATGACCTGCGGCCGGCCCAGTTCTCGGCGCTGGCGATCATCGACCAGAACCCCGGCCTGATGCAGGCCGACCTGGCCAAGGCCCTGGCGATCGAACCGCCGCAAGTGGTGCCGCTGCTGAACAAGCTGGAAAGCCGGGCGCTGGCCGTGCGGGTACGCTGCAAGCCGGACAAACGCTCCTATGGGATATTCCTGAGCAAGACCGGCGAAACCCTGCTCAAGGAACTCAAGCAGATCGCCGCCCAGAGCGACCTCGACTCCACGGCGGCCCTCTCGGGTGCGGAGCGGGAAGAGTTGTTGCGGTTGTTGAAGAAGGTTTACCAGTAGCAGAAATGCTCTTGTGGCGAGGGAGCTTGCTCCCTCGCCACAAGTGATTTCATCCATTGACATGCCCCACTTTACCCATCCCAGGGCTCACAACTGCTTCAATCCGTAGTGTTGGCCGTCAGCACGCTGAGTGTGCGTCGTTGGGGGTTCCAGATGCTGAGGCACCACACGCCCCACCACTCCAGGCCATCGTCGAAATAATCACTCCAGGGGTCCCGGGCGGGATCCGGCTTGTCGCTGGCCAACCAGTCGAGGTTGAAATGGTCGACCCAGTTCAGTACTTCAACCTCGACGTCCGCCTCGAGGCCGAGCAGGCCGAGCCACTCCCTGAACAGCGCTTGTAAGTGACCATCGCCGAAGCGGGTGCCATAAGGCGGCTCGCAAAAGGCCTCGTACAAGGCGAAAGGTGGTGGATTATGCACCTCTCGGTCGGTACGCATGAGTTGCCCGATCTCCCGCCGGTCCAGCGGCTTGGCTCGGGCCTTGTCCAAGTCCCAGTTCATCTCGGGAGGCGCGGCATCGGCATAGCGGGGATCGAGGATCATCTGGCGATGTCGCTCCAGCCACAGCTGCCTGATGGCGAGGAACAATTGATCCACGGCCTGACGATGATGCGCCACGGTGATCATCTCGTCGGCCTCGGGGGCGAGCACGATAAATTCAAAGGCGCACCCGGCCTCCTCCATCCGCTGGCGCAGCGATGCGCTGGCCTGCTGCTCGATCACTTTCAACATGACGGGCTCCGTTGACCTTCGAGGTACACCACCTGGTGCCGGGCGATACCTGCGGATTTTATGGCTTTGAAAATGACAATCATGGACTTATTCGGCAGAAAACTGATCCCACTACATGAGGATTGTCCCAAACGGTACCAGACGGTACTGTCGCGGGAACTTAAAAGAGCGTGAATACCGTTGCCCCAGCGGGGCAAAAATTGCGCATCATAGGCGCCGTCCGCTCAAGGGAGATTTACATGCGTGCCATTTCATCCATCCTGCGCCTGGCCGTGCTGTCGCTGGGGCTGGCGTTCGCCGTCGGCGCCGTGGCTACCGAAGAGACGCAACTGGTCGAGTCCATCAACCTGTACCGCAGCCAGTCCCAACGCTGCTCGGGCCAGGCCTCCCTGGAGTTACCGCCGCTGGCGATGGACTCGCGGTTGATCCTGTCGGCCAACGGCATTGGCGACCTGCAGCAAGCGCTGGCACGCGCGGCTTATCCGATGGTCAACGTGCAGGCAATCAGCCTGTCCGGGCCGCGGGACGCGCAATCGGCGATGAAAGCCATACAGGAAAGTTTTTGCCAGGTAGTGCTGGACCCACAATTTATCGACATCGGCGTCAGCCGCCTGGATCGCGAATGGCGCATCGTCCTGGCGCGGCCCCTGTTGTCGGCTCGTCTGGCAGACTGGCAAGCCGAAGGCCAGAAGCTGCTGAAGCTGATCAATAGCGCCCGCGCCCAGCCCCGTCGGTGTGGGAGCGAGGCCTTCGCCGCGACCACGCCACTGTCCTGGAACGCCACCCTGGCCCTCGCTGCGGTAAACCACACCCGGGCCATGGCCAACAACAACTTCTTCGACCACAAGGACCGCGACGGCCGCACCCCGGGCGACCGCGCCGAACTGGCCGGTTACCTGGGCCAAC
This sequence comes from Pseudomonas sp. SJZ078, assembly GCF_007828255.1. NCBI lineage: Bacteria > Pseudomonadati > Pseudomonadota > Gammaproteobacteria > Pseudomonadales > Pseudomonadaceae > Pseudomonas > Pseudomonas sp. SJZ078. The sequence continues at coordinate 70,770 of NZ_VIUG01000033.1, forward strand.
TGATCGGCGAGAACATCGCCGCCGGACAGGACACCGCCCTGAAGGTGGTGGACGGTTGGCTGGCCAGCCCGGGGCACTGCGCCAACCTGATGAACCCGCAGTTCCGCGAGCTGGGTGCCGGTTATGCCGTGGACCCGAAGAGCGATGCGGGCATCTATTGGACCGCCATGTTTGGCACTCAATAAACGTATGACCAGGCTTACGTCATCGCGAGCAGGCTCGCTCCCACATGGAGATCCGATGAACTGAATCCTGAGACCGCCGCAAAACCACTGTGGGAGCGAGCCTGCTCGCGATTGTGGCGGGGCAATCAACATCAAGCGTCCTGAGCCACCGCCCCCAATAAAAAACGCCGCTCAATGAGCGTAATGCTGTTCACTTAAGCGGAGCGGCCTTACGATCTACCGGATACCGAGTTTTGGAAATCTTCACTGTCCTCGGCCGCCCTGGCCTTGGAC
>NZ_VIUG01000034.1:0-65698 GCF_007828255.1 Pseudomonas sp. SJZ078
GTATAAAGATTTCCCTCGGCGCTCTCAGTCCCGTTGAGTATCGTGAGAGCCTGGGCTTCGCGGCATAACCAGTCCAAGTTTTTGTCCGCATCCCCGGTGGGTCAGTTTTCAATCAGCGCCGACAGACAACGAGTAGATTTAGCCCACTACACTGCTTATAGCCCGCACTCGTAGCCTTCCCTGACTAAGCGCAGCAGCATGTCTCGCCGGAGTTCACTGCTTATACGAGAAAGCCCCCTCAGACCAAGCTGCACGGGGCTTTCGGGTCTTGAAATCGGTTCAGATCCGTTCGGCACTGCTTATAGTGCACTCAGCCCCTACTCCTCCGAGCAGAGATCGCCATGATCGAGCGCTTGATATCTAGACAGCTTTTTCTCATAGGCGACCAACGTCCGACGCATCTGACGATTCTCACTGGCAATGCTGCGAATCTCTGCCAGACGCTCCTCTACCTGCAAAACGAGGAGACGGTAAGGGGACTTAACAAACTCAAACGAGGAAGCCGGGTATTTGTGCTTTCCGTTGCCTTTGGGAATAGTCAGGGGCGCGAACTTGTTTTTTTGCCCTTGCAGTGGCACCAGTTTGCACCAGTAGATCGAGTACGCATTCGGGCTCGTTTGCTTGATTGAAACGGCAGCCACGACAGATTTAACTCCGGTCTTTTTGTATATCTTCATGGACGCATCCATATATCTTGCGGCCAGGCATCTCGCGACCACAAGCAACTGCTCGTACTGCTGATCCAGCAGGGTGACTATCGTCTGTGCATCTTTACTCATGGCCAAGGCTCTCTTCGCTGTAAGAGCCAAAATGGTGACCGATCGCTGAGCCCCCGGGATTCGATTTCAGACCGTTCTACCGTCGGAAATCTACCGAAAGTGGGTGGATTGGCTCACGTTGTTACCCTGGCTCGAATCAGATAGCCAACAGATGACGACATGTAAGACGCAGGAAAACATGACGTGCAAAGGATGCACAATAGATGACGACGGCAGCCTTGATTCTGAGCAGAACAGGATCAGCACATTGAAGCAGATGATAGCCAGTGGGCGTGTATCCCTGCTCGGCTGCAACCGGCCAGAAGCAGCTGCCCGGCAACTTCCCCGTTAAGCCGTCGTCTCACGGGTTTACCTACTTTAACTTCAATGCTCGCTTCCATTCGGGCGCCTGCCATTCCCACACATAAATTTCCTCAAACGTCTTAGGTAGCAACATGCGACCAATCTCGATGCTTGCCGATAACGGTGTCGCGGGATATAGATGCACCACCCGAGCACCCGCTCCTGTCAGTCGCTGAAGGAAGCCATCGAATTCACGGCGGAAGCTCAGTAGGTGTGTTTCCTTGCGGATAATGCCGCGGTTCGGCAATTCAGCGCGGAACTCAACGACCTCATGGCCGACTGGAAATGCGACCTTACCCGAAATGCTGACGACCACCGACACCTCGCGCGGCAGCACTTTTGGCACGTCGTAGATGTAGCTGGGCTCAGGGCACGTCTCGCGCTTGTCCCATAGCCAGCCGTCGTTGGGCAGGTCCAGGACGTTCGCACGGGTCTTGTCGCCAATCAGCGCTCCGAGCTTCATCAGCATCGGTATCGGCGCAAATCCGGCAATGGTTAAGTGCGCGTCACCGTTACGGTCGACGAGCGCGGGCTGGATACGTCGGTCGTAGTGATCGGTCAGCGCCTTCTCCGCACGAGGCCAGAAGTCCGGGTCGTTGTCCTGGAAGTCGAAGTCGCTACGATTGATATGGATGTGGCTGCCCTGAGGGAACAACTTATAGTCGCTGTTCTCCAGCATCGCGAAGTGAATCTGCTCCACGTCGATGTTGGTTACGTGCGGTCCAATGGGGAACGTCATCAGCAACGGCAAACTCTCCACAACGCCCGTAGCGGAATAGATGCGCTGGATACGAGCCTCATGCTCGCGCTTCATGGCTTGTAGCTGCGGCGTGGTGAACTTGTTCTTCCTTCCATGCCGGTCGATACGAGCGTGGCAGTCATAGCAAGCCAGCATCAGGTTGTTAACGTCCTTGGCTAAGCGCTCCGACTCGCCCTTCACACCCCGCGCGCCTCCAGGACTGTCCGCTATGATGTGCGCGTGCTCGCCCGTGAAGGCCCTTTCCTTGGTCAAGAAGTCGCGCCCCACCGGCTTGCAGCAGCCGCGGAATTCACAGCGACCGGCAGCCGCCACCCAAAGGTCGCGCCGCACATCGACGGGAATGCGAGCGCGGTCCTGGGTTCGAGTTTCTTTCGTCTGAGCAGACGTTTTTACCGTCGCGTCAGCCGGTACCATTGCTTTCTTCGTTGCCAATCTTCTTCTCCAGCTTCAACTCTCTAAACGTGCCTCGGCGGCTCAGTGTCCAAATGCGGATGCTACGTGTGCCGATGATGGGGAAAAACAGGCGATCGCCTTCAAACGTGTCTCCGGACACAGCCTGTTCCCAGTCTAGTCGGTCAATACTGCTGGGCGTTGGGTCGAGTTCAGGGTGCGTGTGCCACAGTCCGAGGTAGGCCGATGTGTGCCCTTGCTCTAGCCAACGCTGGCGGGCGATGTACTCGTGTGTGGACGACCGAAAGAAACTGAACCTGCTGCGGCGGTCGCTGCTCTGGGGAGTGGACACCTCGTCGACGACCACGTCGAGTGAGTCCAGTAAGTGGCGACCTAGTAGGATTCCTCCGGCCTCGCAGTGCCACCAGCGTTGCTGTGCGAATGCTTGCATCTGCCGCAAAGCGTGTTCAACGATTATGAGCCGCTGGGTCGGCGTGACACGGTAAACCAGCCTCATGTCGAATCTACTGGCGCACGGCAGTGGCGGCACGCGCGACCGAACACCTGCCGCGTCGCATCTTCAGGGAGCGTTGTGCGCGCGGCCTGAAACCAAGGCGTCGTGCGTAGTCCATGCTGGGCAGCTACCCGGCCCTCTCCTACCCAGAACCGATAGGAAGGATCTCGGCCTCGATTGCCAGCGGCCACCGCAGTCATCGCCGAAAGGAGGTGCTCAGTTGCCAGCAATCCCGTGCGCCTGGCCTGGATGGGGCCGAACGGAACGAAAGCCCCGGCACAGCCCGTGAGATTGCGTGTGACGGGCTGATTTGGTTCCAAAAAGGACGTGCGCGACGCCAGGGATGGCAGCCCCTCATCGTCACGATAGGCACAGTCTAGGCAGCCTTCACCTTTAGTCCACATCAGCACCGAGTGCCCGCCCAAGTCCAAGGCCTCTAGCCAGGTAAAGACGATAGGCAGGTCAAAACGCTTGTCCTTGAGAACCCGCGAAAATGATCGCTCAATTGACGGCACACCGAACGCGAGAACAATGCCGTCATATTTGCTGATATCAGCAGTTCTGAACCAGGTTTGGGCAGTAGTGCAGACCGGAGTGATGTTTAGGCCTGGGTAACGTCGCTCCAGCGCCAGCTGTAGGCCAGCCGGCTTGCCAATATCGATGTACAGGGGCTGCAGAAGGTGCCGAAAGACGTTGTCCTCCGAATATTCATCGTGGTCTACAACCGTGATCTTGCCCACTCCCGCCGCCGCCAGGGTATCCACTACGACACAGCCGATGGCACCAGCTCCCAGCACGACCACGTGCTTCCCGAGCAGTTCCAGAGACGCACCTCCTCGCTCGCGCATATAGCTGGGAGTATGGCGGCGCATGGTCAGCGGTGTGACCGGTGCCTTCTCGTCAACGATCCCGCGATGAGCACAGAAGGCAATACCGACCAACGAGCGGCCGCCGGCTTGTCGAGGCACCGACACCAGTAGGGCCAGCTGTTTGGGTCCGTTCTTAGACGGACCGAACAACTCGCCCCATAACTTCAGTTGGTCAAGCGACAGCCGCTGGTGAACATCCTCGATGAACGATGCCGTCAGCATATCCGGCCGCACGGGTGGCAATGCCAGCGAGTCGACGTGAACGTACAAGGCCCGCTGCCCCGCGAGCTTGTTGCTATGCACCTCCCAGGGCAAGTCAGCGTCGCGCTCCACGAAGTACCACTTCGGTTTGCCAGTTTTCGAATTCACGAACCCCTTGACCATGCGCGAGGTGCCGTCGACCTCGAAGTAGACGCGGGAGCGCAGTGAGCCCGGCAGGTGCAGCCAGTACCCCTCGAGTTCGTTGAAGAATTCCACGTAGCCAGTGGTGGCATCCGCTGCTGAGTTTTCGAGCAGGTAAAATGCTTTGAGGACTGTGTGCGCCACAATGTCAGCGTGACGGCTAGGGTCGAGCGACAGTCCTTGGCCGTCGTCAATGCACACTACCCCGTTGTAGCTAACATGTGCGAGCGGCTCCTCCGGGGGCAGAGTCCAAACCTTTGGCAGGCGCAACTGCTCCTCGTCGCAATCGACGTATACAGGCCAAGTGCGCGTTGCGCCTGTGAGCTCAACCCCCAGGCAATTCGGTGCTGGGTCTTCTAGGCGAACAACCACGATGCCATGCAAGCCACAAGCAGCTATGACAGCCTCAAGCGCGTCATCGACCTTCGAGGGGGCGGGCGCCTCGATGGAGGACTCCGTCATGCAGAGTTTCCGGTGCTGATTACGGCGGGAGAAACCGCCCTGGCTGTCTCGGACTTCTCGGGCACCTTGAAGTCGTCGCCGAACTGCTTCTTCAAGTGCTTGCAGGCGTCTTCAGGCAGATCCTCGTCATAGGCCTTCTGGAGGGCATCGCGCAGCGCCTCGAGCTTCTCCTTGAAGTTCTTCATCTGCGTGGCTGTTCGCATTGCCATCAGGTCGGAATACGGCTCCACCGGCAAGGCGACCTTCAGACGTAGGTGCAGGCCATCGTCCTGACTGAGTTCGTAGGTGAATTGGCCCAGCATCGTATTGACCCAATCAAGCATCGCCAGCAAGTCGACCGGCTTGCCGGACGTGCCGAAGTTTGGCTTGAACCAGTGAAGTGCAGCCACGGTGAGGGCAATACTCAGCGGTGCGCCGGCGCCCTGGAACTGAACCTGCCGCCAACGTTTAAGGTAGCGGATGCATCGGCGGTACTGGGCCAGCTTGTCGGAGTCCTCGAAAGCACCGCAGACTCGTTTGGTCAGCTCTTTCGGGGCGGAGACCTCCCAAATGCGATGCTCCTCGGCCGAGCTCTCCTTGCCCTTGGCCAGGTAGAGCTTGCCATCATCGCCGTTGGTGTAGACAGCCAAGTCGACGTGGTATGCAATCTCACCACCGCTCAAATAGTTGACGGTCACGCACGGCCGACGGATGACCACGGTGCGAAAGTTCGAATTCACCGCATCGCGCACCTTCTTCTTAAGTGCCACCGGGTCGGGGTATTCATCCTTTGTGCAGTCGAAGATGAGACCGACGTCAATGTCGAAGTTGCCATCCAGCGGCACTACACCGGTGTGCATGGAGTAACTGCCCTGATTGAAGTTGACGAACGATGGCACGTCGTCGCCGAGCTTCTCCCTCAGTGCCGTAACGATGGTATCGCGCTTCTCGCGGAGGGTCGCCTTCTCGTCATCCTCATCGAAACAGATGGAGCTGTGAAAATCTTCGAACTGTTTTTGCACTGACGGCATGCGCCCTCCTGAATCGATGGTGTGTGGCTGGCTTGGACAATGGCTTCTGCGGTTTACCTGTATGTAAAGGCTCATCCTAGTATTTCAAGGGCTACTGCTTGAGCGTCTGCTTACAGGATCCGGGTGCGCCGCTGGCCATGTCCGCTTAGGGCCGTTTTCAGCCAGTTCCAATAGGCGGCTCTTGGCCGATTGTGTTGAAAAAGTCGATCCTTCCAGACTGCCCACATACTGACTGCTGGAAATTCCTTTTTTGCGCGCAGCTATGCGAAGTCTGAGCCTGGAATCCTCTAATCAAAATAAAGATTTCAATCTCAAGCGCGAACTTTTCTGCGGTGGAAACCATGGCCTACTTTTTCAACACAATCGGCCGATTTCTGCCCTCCGCAGCATGATCACCGGTTATCAACAATCTACAAACCAGTTGTAAAAATGGTATCCCGCGCTAACCGAGACAGCACATGTGCCCAGCGTCAATAGAGGCCACTGTCCTTCGACACCAATCCACCACTGTACCTTGAACAGAATAGCTCCCACCAGCACGCAGGACAGAACACCAAGAGCCAGGCCAACCAAAGCGCACAGTCGAGCGGCTAACCCTGGATTCCCACCATGCCAGTTCTCACTAAGGCAAAAGGGACAGTGATTCGACGAAGGCGTATAGCCCCAGAAACCACGGTTGTACGTCGTTCTCGGAACCATAGCTTTGCCACAGTTGTGACAGGTAACCATCGAATGCCTCATACCGCACCTCAGCTCATATCACCCCAAATGAGCCCATGGTGCGTTACCGCGTAAAAAACCCAACGGGATGACCCGCCAGCTACTCAGCGCCCAGATCACCAGATAACCGATACCATCCTGCCCACGACCAACACCATTCCCCTCGGTGGTTGACTGGCTTTCGACTTGCCGAAAACGCTAAATTCAGGACGCCAGTTCAACTCCTTAAATAGCCGCTCATCGGAAATACGTGCACGGGGGCACTTATGGGGGCACTTAATAATGAACCTTTAAATAAATACTTTTAAAACAATATCTTATGTATAAATTTTTAATTCCCCCGGCACACCAGAGAGGCCCGCCCAATGCGGGCTTCGCTGTTTCTGGCTGCTCCACATTGCAGATAGTCCTTGAGGCTTCACGCCCATAGACCCGCGCCTCAGCTACTTTCCAACACCTTCTAGCGCCCTGCCCCACTTAAACCTGCACCTGACGCTACGCCGACAATTGCACCTAGCCAGCCCCAGGCAAACCATCCCGCTCCACTTGGCCCTCACAAAACTTTACTGCGCTCCGCACTTCGATTCGCAACATAGGAATCCAGGTCCCCGGCGATGCTTCTGTCATGCAGAAACCAGCTCTCGCTACCCCCTCTAACGAACGTAATCGCCCGAGTCAGGCATCCCGCTCAACAACCCGTCGATGACAATCCTGCGCAGCCAATACCCTGCCCGCCCTTGAACGGACCGTGATGGTCTCGACTGGCTCCGACAAGTCGTTATCCAGCAGTACCGAATAACGCTCGCCCTTGTTGAAGAGGAAGCGCTCTCCCCACTGGCGCATGCTCACCACGATGGGAAACACGGAGCGTCCCATTTCGGTGAGTACGTATTCCTTGTAGGCACTGCCGTCGGACGCGGGTTGGACTTCGAATACGCCCAACTCCACCAGCATCTTGAGTTTTACCGTCAGGATGTTCTTGGCGAGGCCAAGGCGTTTCTGGAATTCGCTGAAGCGTCGAACATCATCGAAAGCGTCGCGGATGATCATCAGTGCCCAACGATCTCCGATAGCTTCAAGGGTCCGCGCCACGGGGCATTCGCTCTGCGCCAGCAGTGCCTGTCTGGCCATGATCTCTTCCACCTTCCTGGACAACGTGTTGATGAGGACGCTCTAGCGCCGGAAAAACTGGTTGCATATTAAAACCTGGTTTGTTAGAAAACAACGAATCGGTTTTGTTTTGAAACCAGCCTAAAGAAAACGTTTAAGCTGAGAGGCCTTGGAACATGGACGTCGAAGCCGAAAGAACAGTAGGAGCCCGCGCACAGCGCCCTCGGGTACGTGCAGCCACCCTCAGCCGTCATCAGACATTTCTCTTCGCTATCACCTGCGCGATGGCTGTGGCCAATGTCTATTTCGCACAGCCGCTGCTGGAGTCGATGGCCACCAGCCTGTCGGTTCAACCCAGCACTGTCGGTATGGTCATCACAGCGACTCAGGTGGGCTATGCGGTGGGCCTGCTGTTCATCGTCCCCTTGGGCGATCTGCTGAATCGCAAGAGACTCATTCTGACGCAGCTGCTGCTGTCGGCCGTAGCGTTATGCGCGGTAGGGCTGGCGCAAAGTTGGGGTGTGCTGCTCGGCGCGATGGTGCTGGTCGGCCTGATGGCCGTCGTGGTGCAGGCGTTGGTCGCCTACGCCGCCACACTGGCGAGCCCGGAGCAGCGCGGCGAGGCCATCGGCACCGTGACCAGTGGCGTGGTGCTGGGCATCCTCCTCGCCCGTTTCGTCTCTGGCGCAGTCGCCGACCAGGCCGGATGGCGGGGTGTCTACTTCGGCTCGGCAGTCTTGATGGTGGGTATGGCGTGGCTGCTGTACCGAAGCATGCCGGCATCGACAATACCGCCGGCCAGGGGCAACTACTGGCAGTTGCTGCGCTCGGTTTTGGAACTGTATCTGACAGAGCGGACGCTGCGCGTCAGAGGCACCTTTGCCTTGTTCATATTCGCTGCATTCAGTGTGCTGTGGACCGCCATGGTGCTGCCGCTGAGCGCGCCGCCACTGTCGCTTTCACATACCCAGATCGGCCTGTTCGGTCTGGCCGGAGTGGCGGGAGCCCTGGCCGCGGCACGCGCCGGGCGATTGGCCGACCAAGGGCTCGGCAATCGCACCACAGGCATTGCCCTAGGGATATTGACCTTGTCCTGGTTGCCCACCGCGTTGGTTGAAAGCTCGTTGCTGGGCATGGTGGTCGGGGTCGTCCTGCTGGACTTCGCCGTGCAAACCGTTCACGTGACCAACCAGAGCCTGATCTTCGCGGCGCGGCCCGATGCGCAAAGCCGCTTGGTGGGCGCCTACATGTGCTTCTACTCAGTCGGCAGCAGTTTGGGCGCGATTGCTGCCACTTACACTTACGCGCACTTCGGTTGGGTGAGCGTTTGCCTGTTGGGCGCGGCCATCAGCGGCGTGGCCCTGTTGTATTGGTTGTATCTGCAGCTGACGTCAGCATGACACCGCTCACTTTCATCAAGGCGACCCATCAATGAAACCATGGCACTTAGCGTTGGCTGTACTGATCACGGCAATCTGGGGAATCAATTTCTCGGTGATCAAACTGGGGTTGGCCACTGTGGATCCGTTCATCCTGGCGGGCATCCGCTTCAGTCTTTGTGCGCTACCGGCGATCTTCTTCATCCGCAAGCCCGATGTGCCCTGGCGTTACCTCATCGGGTACGGACTGGTGTTCGGCATCGGTCTGTGGGGTGTGGTCAACCTGGGCATCAAGGCCGGACTCTCGGCGGGCATCGCTTCTCTGATCCTGCAATTCAGCGCGTTCTTTACCCTGCTGCTGGGCGGGTGGGTGTTCAAGGAAGCGCTGACCCGTTTCCAGGTGCTGGGCATGCTAATCGCCCTCGGCGGGCTCTCGTGCATCATCATGATCAGCGACGGATCGGTCAGCCTGTCGGGGGTGCTTCTGGTGCTGGCTGGCGCAGCCTCATGGAGCGTCGCCAACATCATCAACAAGAAGGCCAGAACTCGGGATGTCTTCGGCTTCCTGGTCTGGTCCAGCGCCTTCGCGCCGATCCCGTTGTTCGCCCTCGACTATGCAATCAACGGCAGCGCCGGCTATACCGCATTCATCCATCAGGTAGACACGACCGCCGTGCTGTCGATTCTGTTCCAGGTCTACCCCAATACCCTGTTCGCCTATTGGATCTGGAACTCGTTGCTCAAGACCTACCCGGTATCCACGGTGGCGCCGTTGTCGTTGCTGGTGCCGATTTTCGGGATGCTCGGTTCGGTCTTCGTCTTCCACGAAAGTGTGCCGTTTAACAAAGTGCTGGCGGTGGTGCTGATCGTGCTCGGCTTGGCCGTGGGTCTTTATGGGCAGCGTATTTTCAACGCCATGTTTGCCGTTCCGACCCCACGCTAATGCGACGAAACATAACTCGACGACCCAGACACCGCCGGCAATGCATAAGTCGCCTTCATCCATTCGATCTCAGCCTGGGGCGCCCGACCGAACAGGCGCTTGAATTCACGACTGAATTGCGAGGCACTTTCATAGCCGACATTGAACGCCGCCGTCGAAGCGCTCATTGCGTTGCGCAGCATCAGCAGCCTCGCTTGATGCAGGCGCGTTGACTTCAAGTACTGCATGGGTGAGGCGTCCGTCACGTTGCGAAAGTGCAGGTAAAAGGTGGGCACGCTCATGTTGGCTTCCCGGGCAAGCGCCTCGACGCTGAGACGTTCCGCGTAGCAGCTGTGGATTTTCCGGATCGCGCGGGTGATCTGGCCGAAGTGTCCTTGGCGACTCAACGCGGCGCGCATCGAGCCACCTTGCTCGCCGGTCAGGATGCGGTAGTAGATCTCCCGTATCAGCGATGGCCCGAGTATCTGCGCTTCGCCCGGATGGCTCATGGCCTCAAGAAAACGTAGTGTCGAGGCGCACAACTGATCGTCCATGGGCGAGGCGTACATGCCCTTGGGCGGGGCATCGCTTGGGCCGAGAGCTTCGTCGACCTGCAGCATCAACTCGCTGGCCAGTTGCAAGTCGAGGCGCATGTAGACCGCCAACATCGGCTCTGCATCGCTGGCGTCGGTTTCCATGGTAAACGGCACGGGGACCGACACCACCAGGTAATGCTGGGCGTCGTAGACGTAGACGTCATCGCCCAGATAACCGCGCTTGCGCCCCTGGCACAGGATCACGATACCGGGGTCATACAACACCGGCGTACGCGCCAGCGGGCGGTTCGAGCGCAGGAACCGGATGTCCTCCAGCGCGCTGAGATTGTAGCCCTCGACCGGCGCCAGTTTTTCCATCAATTGCACCATCCGCGAAGTGCTTGAGTCGGCCTCAGTCATCGACATCCTCCCGCTTGCCGGTCAACCGTCGGTCGAACGGGTCAGCGCTTCCCATTGATCAATCACGTTGGCCGCATGGCTCAACTTGGCCCGCACCAGGCTCAGCGCATCGCTGCCCAACAATAGGTGCGCAGGTGGCGTCGGGCTGGCAATCACTTGCAGCATCGCTTGCGCAGCCTTCCGCGGATCGCCGAGCTGCTTGCCGCTTTTCTCCTCGCGTGCCCTACGTACCGGATCGAAACTGGCGTCGTAGTCGGCAATGCTACGCGCCGTGCGGCGCATCGAACGACCCGCCCAATCCGTTCGAAACGAGCCGGGCGCGACAGCTGTGACGAAGATGTTAAACGGCCGCAGTTCCTGGCTCAGCGTATCGGAGATGCCTTCGAGGGCGAACTTGCTCCCGCAGTAGTACGCGATTCCCGGCATCGTGATGGTGCCCCCCATGGAGGTGATATTGAGAATGTGACCAGCGCGGCGCGTGCGAAAGTAAGGCAGGAAGGCCTTGATCACCGCCACTGCGCCGAACACATTGACGTCGAACTGACGCCGCATCTCCTCCAGCGGCGACTCTTCGAGAATGCCTTCATGGCCGTAGCCGGCATTGTTGACCAACACATCGACCGGACCATGAGCGGCCTCCGTCGCCGCGACAACGCTGTCGACCCGATCGAAGTCCGTGACGTCCAGGATGGCGCCGTGGGCGCGCTCAGTTGAAAGTGCTTCGAAGGCCTGCAAGGCCGCCTCATTGCGCACGGTTCCGATGACACGGTGCCCCGCCGCAAGCGCCTCCCGGGCCAGAGCGTTGCCGAAGCCACTGCTCACGCCGGTGATGAATAGGGTTTTACTGCTGTGCATGGCGAGCTCCAATCGATAGGTACGGGGTTATGGTAGCTATCGAGAAATGGGGCACCTATGCCGGTTTGCCTGAGAGCCTTGCCTATTTCTATCGAGTCCCGGATTAAAGAGCGGGCATCAAATACCAGGCCCGCTCACGTGGGCCGACAACCGTGCCAAGCGATCCCAACCCTCTGCGCTGATCCCCGAGCAATTACTCAATAACAACCTCTCCAGCGGTAACCGCTCCAGCACCGGCACCATGGCTGAGGTGAGCTGCGATTCCCCCGGCCCCGCCGCAAGGGTCAGGTCCCGCAACGGCAGCCCCGCAAGATGAGCGACGCCGGCGTCGGTCAGCCAGGGGCTTTCATATAAGCCGAGACGTCGCAACGGCATGTCACGCAGGCAAGCCAGGTCGGCATCACGCAAGTCCAGGCCACTGATTTCAAGTTGCTCCAACGGCAGGCCCAGCTCGGTCAGTTTGCGCAATGTCTTGCCATCCATGCCCTGGCAGAAACTGAGATTCAGCCGCTTCAGCGGCAGGCCGGCCAGTTGTTTCAGCATCTTCCAGCTCACCTCGTTCAATGACAGGTCCAGCGATTCCAGGCCCAGCCCCTCCAGATCACGTAACGTTTGCGCGCCGATGCCTTGCACGTCAGAAAGCCCCAGGTGCTTGAGCGGAAACCCGTGCAGCACGTCCAGGCGCTCGATCACCTGGCGTGAGCATTTGAGATCCAGATCGGCAATCGGCATGCCTTCGAGCCCCTCGAAGTCGTCCTCGCAGAGGTACGCGGAATGCAACGAAAGCCGTTCGATCGGCAGCTCGCGAATGGCGTCAAGCAGGCTGTCCGAGGCGTAACAGTCATCGAGGCTCAGCGAGCGCAAGGCCGTCATATCGGCAAGCCAGGAAGGATCCCGCAAGATGGCGCCGCTTGAGCTGATGGTCAGTTGTTCGAGTGGATGCGTGCACAAGTGCCGCATTCCCGCTGAAGTCAGCTCTCCGGCGCGTTTCAAGGTGAGTGAGCGCAACTTGAGCGGCGACAGCGCCCGAAGGCCGTCGTCGGTGAGGTCATCGCAACGGTTCAACGACAACTCTTGCAGCCTGCTGCTGCCCAGTTGCCGGAGGAAACTGTCGTCGAAATCTTCGCTATAGGTGTCCAACTTGAGGCAGTGCAGGCGTTCGAGTGACGGCAGACTGGTCGCGTCATCGTCGCGGGAAAAGCTGCTGATCTCCAGATGTTCCAGGGCAACACCCGGCAAACGCCGCCATATATCCGGACCGCAACGGAACCTCGGGCCGTTGAGTATCAGCGTGCGTAACGGCAGCCCGGCCAATGCATCAAGCCAATGCGACTCGGCATCGTCCAGCTCCACATGATCCACCGGCAGTCCGCGAAGCTGCGACAACAAGTGGCCAGGGCGATTCCTATGGGGTGTGGTGTTCAACTGGGCAATCACGGCCATGGCGGCCGGATCGCAGAGGCCGGCGGCGACACGCAAACCCTCCAGCGAAACCTCCGCCGTATCAAGCAGGTCGCGATAAAGCGCGACGCGCGCGGCAATGTCATCGGGTGCGGTGGCGAGTTGGGCGATCAGGGTGCTGCGGCTGGGGGGCTGCACGGTCTATGTGTCCGAAGTAAGCAGGTTGCGTATGCTGCCGCAAAAAACGGATTTGATCATCGACCAACCCCAAACTTTTGATAAAAAGCGCTTCAGTTTCTCCGACGATGGCCTGCGCATTCGCGCCGTGCAGGGGCACTCAACCGGTACCGTCAGTCTTCAATATGTAGAAAAAGAACCACCGGAGCTTCTTTACCATGGCACTGCCACGCGCTTTCTGGAGTCGATCAGGGAAAAAGGGCTGACTCCAGGCCCCCGTCACCATGTGCATCTGTTGCAGGACATGCAAACGGCTATCACCGTTGGGCAGCGTTATGGAAAGCCTGTGGTACTGAAAGTTGACGCCCTTCGAATGCACCAGCAGGGTTTCAGGTTCTTCCAGGCCGAAAATGGGGTTTGGTTAACGGACAGGCATGCACCAAGGAAGGCCCTGGCGAGAGATCGCATAAACTTTTCTTCACCCTGCCCACGGCTGTTATTCGGTAAAGTCCCCTCGCTCATTCAAGAAACTAAGGTTTAGCCCGCTCTCCCGCGGGCTTTTTTTTGCCTTCGATTCAGGCGGAGGGCTGTACGTCACCCAGCTCAGGCAGGCGTTGCGCGCCCTGCGATGAAACCCTGGGCGATACAGGTTGCTCCAAGGCCGCTCGCCCATAAAAGGCCAATGCCATCAGCCAACAACTCAACCAGACGAAGATCCCCGCCCAAAAGGTGTGGGACATGTAGTGCCATCCCTGTAGGACTCGCGTTGTGCCGTAGACAAACCCTAAGGCCAGCGCCCCGTACATCAGCGCTTTCGAGTGACGCCAGCGATAGCGGCGTGCGACGAAGTATAGCGCCAGCATGGTAAAGCCTCCGGAGGCATGTCCACCGGGCCAGCAGCGCCCCTCCCCGGCGACTTTCAGCAGGTTGAAGTTCTGGTACCACTCCTTGTGTTCGATCTTGCCGGCGTACTGGGTGGTTTCCACCGGGCAGTACACGCTGGTATGGCCCTTGAGGTAATGAATGACACCGGTACTGAGGGAAAAAGCAAAGACGACATAGAGGAAATCACGACGGTGTTTGTAGGCAAAACGCAGCGGCTTACTCAACCTGAGTTTGTCCAACAGACGCAGCAGCCCAGGGCGCTTCTCCGGCCGGAATATCGGCCAGAAAAACGACAACAGCGCACCGACGATGGCCGCCTCGCCGGTCCAGTTGGGTATGACCCTGGCCCACTTGTGGGTGATTTTCTCGAACAGGTGCACATGCTCCAACGGGAACACTTGGTGTACGGGGTCGTAGAAGAAATCACTGATGGCGATGTCGATGCGGGTCATGTCGAACAACAGGAACACCACCGCGGCACAGAGCAACGGAATTCCGAGATTAAGCCCATAGAAACGGGCGCGAGCAGACGTCAGCATGGGCTGTCCTAGTCGTGGGAAAAGTTACTGAAACGTCACCGAGCGCCAGTCAGACGCTTCGATAAAACCGAGCAACCGAGGCACTTGTGGTTCGGCGGTGGAAACAAACAGCGACGCACCATAGCCAAACGTCGAGGTCGGTCGCTTGAGCGAGGTTTCCAATGCCTGCATGCATTCGCTATGGGTCACCAGGATCAGGTTGTGCCCGGCCACCTTGTGGGCCAGGGCGTTGCGCAGCAGGTCACGCCGGCAGTTGATCAACCAATCGTCGCCAGCGCTCACCTTGTTGAACATGTACCCCGCCGTCTGGGCCGTGCGGGTGGCCGGACTGTTGTAGATGTCGGTGTTATCCAGGCCCAGTTGCTCGAACCGGGCACCAAGACCTACCGCGACGGCACGGGCCCGGTCAGTGATGCCGGCAGGATCGTTCAGGCACGCAGCCTTGGAGTGATCGCAGCGCTCGACATGGCGCACCAACACGATCATTTCCCCCTTGGCCCAGCCTTCGGCCAACGTCCGGGCGCCGGCGACGTTGCCATGGGCCAGGTCCGGCACCGCCGCCGGGCTCAGCAACCAGAGGGTCAACGGAATCACGAGCAATGCCGAGGCCAGGATGACTGCGGCGTTTTGGTAGCGGGCAAACCGGCTTGTCTCGATCGAACGCGTCAAGCCGAAAAAACTCAGTCTCAGTTCCACATCAAGCCGCCCCGACGGCATCCACCCCAGTCATTCGATGGCGTGACAGTAGAGACGGCGGCGTAGGCAGGCAGTGAAATGGATGTGAAAAAAAGCTTGGTACACGCGCCTGAAGATTCGCTGACGTGCAGGATCCCGGGGAAAAAAACTTTCAGATATCGAACCGGTGGCCGATACAGGCCTGCTCCCTATTTTGCTGGCTTAACAACAACAATCTTCCAGCCAACCGACGATCAAGCAGTACAACGTTCCTGGAGGAATTTGATGAATAGCTGGTTTGGCAACATTAGCGTAAACATAAAACTGGGCCTGGGCTTCGGCCTGGTGCTGCTCCTGACCTGCATCCTGGCCGTGACCGGTTGGAACAGCCTGGGCGGGCTGATCGACCGCAGCAACTGGATGAGCGACATCACCCAGCTCAACGCCGGGCTGACCAAGCTTCGGGTCACTCGCTTGCAATACATGTTGACCAACGGCGACGAGACGGCCGCACAGACTGTGCAGACCACCCTTGATGGTTTCGTGGCGCAACAGAATGCGCTGCTGAGCAGCTTCAAGAGCCCGGAGAACGTCAAGCTGCTCAAGGCGCAGAGCGCGACCATCGGCGCCTACCAGACGTCCCTGAACAAAATGCGCAGCGCCTACCGCACCGGCAACACGGCCCGCGACGCCATGGGTGCCAACGCCGAAACGGCTTACAAACTGATCGAGGTGATTGGCGCCGATGTGGCGCAGATGACTCCGGGCGATGAGCGCTTCGCACAGTTCCAGGCGATCACCCAGGCGAAACAGGCGTTCATGCTGGCCCGCTATGAAGTCCGCAGCTATACCGCCAACAGCAATGCCGATACGGAACAGAAAGCCGTCGCCCAACTGGACGCCGCCATCGCATCGCTCAAACCGCTGAACCTGCATTTCGCCAGCACTCGTCAAGATGAACTGCGCCAGCTGGAAAACGCCCTGAGCCAATACCGCAGTGCCTTGCAGGCCTTCAAGTCGGCCACTGCCGACGCCGTGCAGGCGCGCAAGGAAATGACCGAGCAAGGCGCGACCATCGTCAACCAGAGCGAACAGCTGTATCAGATCCAGCTGGACCGCCGCGACGCCGAAAGCGCCCAGGCCCGCACGCTGCAATTGATCAGTACGTTGCTCGCCCTGCTGGTGGGCATCATTGCCGCCGTGATCATCACGCGACAGATCACCCGGCCGCTGAGCGAAACCCTGACCGTGGTCGAACGCATTGCCAACGGCGACCTGTCGCACAACGTCATCGTCACCCGCCGCGATGAACTGGGTGTGCTGCAGCAGGGCATTGCCCGCATGGGCGTGACCCTGCGCGACCTTATCAGCGGCATCCGTGATGGCGTGACCCAGATCGCCAGCGCCGCCGAAGAGCTGTCCGCCGTCACCGAGCAGACCAGCGCCGGGGTCAACAGCCAGAAAGTCGAGACCGATCAGGTCGCGACCGCCATGCACGAAATGACCGCCACCGTGCAGGAAGTAGCCCGCAATGCCGAAGAAGCCTCCCATGCAGCGGCCGCAGCGGACGGCGAAGCCCGTGCCGGCGATCAGGTGGTCAACGAAGCCATCGCCCAGATCGAACGCCTCGCCAGCGAAGTGGTACGTTCCACCGACGCCATGACCGTGCTGCAACAGGAAAGCGACAAGATCGGCAGCGTCATGGACGTGATCAAGGCCGTGGCCGAACAGACCAACCTGCTGGCCCTCAACGCCGCGATCGAAGCGGCGCGCGCGGGTGAAGCCGGTCGCGGTTTTGCGGTCGTCGCCGATGAAGTCCGTGGCCTGGCCCAACGCACACAGAAATCCACCGAGGAAATCGAAGGCCTGGTGGCCGGCCTACAGAACGGCACCCAGCAGGTGGCGGCCGTGATGAACAACAGCCGCAGCCTCACCGACAGCAGCGTGGCCCTGACCCGCAAGGCTGGGGTATCACTGGAGAACATCACCCGCACGGTGTCGAACATCCAATCGATGAACCAGCAGATCGCCGCCGCAGCCGAACAGCAAAGCGCCGTGGCCGAGGAAATCAGCCGCAGCATCATCAACGTGCGCGACGTGTCCGAACAGACCGCCGCCGCCAGCGAAGAAACCGCCGCCTCCAGCGTTGAACTGGCGCGGTTGGGCAATCAGTTGCAGATGATGGTCAGCCACTTCCGCGTCTGACGATTGCCCGCGATCGCGGTGGACCTGCCACAACAATGTCGCAGGTGCCGCCGTCATCGCGAGCGGGCTCCCTCCCACAGGGTTCTGCGATGCGCCTCAGATCCCTTGTGGGAGCGGGCTTGCTCGCGAAGGCGGTGGGTCAGCCACTTCAAGGCTGGCTGAGCCCACAGGCGTTACATCCACACAGCCCTCGAATCGCCCTTTCGTACACATTGCCCGGCCTCGGTCCTACCGTCTTCCTCTGCGCGCTCCTGTACGGTTTTGTCCTGAATAAGGACATTCCGCTCGCTCAGGAGATAGACCCATGGATGACAGCAACGACTCTTTGTTGCACCGGCTCGTTGACTCCCCAAAAGCCGATTTCAAAACAGCCATGCAGCGCATGGGATTGAATTCGGTATTCGATATCACACGCATGGACAAGGCGCAGTTCGCCCTTGAACTGGCCAGGCACTGCGACGCGGATGCCGGGCAGGCTTACGACAACGCTTGGAACTATGCGGGGCAGATCAGCCGTCTGTATCAGGAACATCAAATATCGTCCAGCGATACCAGGCAACGTCTCCGACGCAGCTCGCAGCCGGACTCAACGTCAGCGCGCATCGGCTATCAAGCGCTATTCGAAGAGAAATGGGACCAGTTCTGCAACGAAGGCGATATCGCCGCAATCGACTCCCCCGTGGCGTACCTGCGGGCGCTGTATCTGTTTGCCGGGCAGTTGGAAAGCCTGGCATCGCCCACTGAGCGGATCACCCTGGAGCAACGACGGCCGGACCTCAAGAAGCTGATGCTCGATCAACAGAGTGCCTTCGCCACGCAGCCGATGCTCGCAATCGTCAATGCCACCTTGCAAAGCAATATCGAAGTGCACTTGGCCAAAACCAAGGGGAACCGGACCGTGCAACAGGCATTGGCCAGCGAGCATTACCCCTTCTCACTGCCCTACGATCTGCACCACCACCAATGTCTGCTGGGGCTGGGCGCAGGTAAACCGGCGCTGGGCGAATTGAATTACCGGATCAGCCTGAAGCTGCCATTCTCACAAGACGGGGCAACTTACGGAGGCGTATCGCAGTCGCGTCTCGAGGCGCAAAGGTTGTTGTCCGGGCTCAGTCCGGAACAACAGACGCTGCTGATCGCACCGATCGCCTCAACTTCCAGCCTTGAGGCATTACACAAAAGCTATGGCACTCAAGACATCACGCGTCTGGCTGAGATAGATTTTTTCAAGGAGCGCACCGGGCTGACGTCCAAACAGATTGAACAATTACTGGCGGCGGGCGAATACGCCCCCCGAAGCTCCGTCAATAGCCCGGCCCCCACTCGAGAATATTATGGGGCCAGCTACATCAACATGCGCGAAACGAACCATGCCTTGAGCAAGAACGGCTCTTTCGACCAGCCTGAACACCTCGACCGTTTCGACCACCTCTCCCCTGGACGCCTCGACCGTATGCAGCGAATGATCCGCCTGCATCGCTGGACCGATATCCCCTTTGCCGAACTGGACACGCTGATCGTCAATGCCTTGCGGTCAGAAGGTAACTACACGCTCAACGCCAAAACAATGCGCGCTCTTGGCATCTACCGTTATCTGAATCGACGCCATGGCATCACACCTGAAGAATTTGCCTCTTTCCTCCACGACATGCCGATAGCCGCTTGCGGGAACCGGGTACCGCTGTTCGATCAGGTGTTCAATCGCACCCGGCTGCTCGAAAACCCTGTGTGGCAAAACCCGAAGAAGCAGCTGCTCGCCACGGATCAGCAAACCCTCAGTTACCTGAGTGCCGGCCTTGGACTTCCGATTACCCAGGATTCACTGCTGTTACTAATACACCAGGCCGAGAAATACCTGCCTGCGTTGCAACATAATTTACCCACTGCCTCTTCGCTCTACCGTCAGGCCCGTATCGCCCGGATGCTGGGTTTGTCACCCCTTGAATGCACGGAGCTGGCGCGGTTATTGGGCGGCGACGATTTCTGCAAGGCGCTGGTGACCGGAAAACTGAGCACCTCAGGGGCTTCGCAACCGGACATTCTCGACGTGCTGATGGCAATGGACTGGGCGGTTGACTGGCTCAGGCAAAACGATCGGGACGTGCTGCAATGGTGTCGCCTGTTCGATGAAACGACAAATGACTTGCCGCTCAATGAAAATCTGGAACAGCAGTTGGCGAAACTTCAAGCGGACGCCAGCCTCTCCCACGACCCTCAGCGTCTGGTAGAAACGTTGCTCCACGACCTTATGGACCTGGCTGCCGAATACGTCCCGTTCCTCCTGCATATGGCCGGTAGCGATGCAGCAGCAGTCGTCGCGGCCATCAACGCATCCCCCGGGGTCATGCCACCTTTGCTGGCAACATTGCTTCGCATTGCCGAGGCCTGCAGGCATCTGCACCTGAGCAGCAGCACCCTGGCGACACTGATGGAGAACCCGGCATGGCTGGCCTCGTACACCTCAAAAAGCTTGCAGCCCCAGACACTGTATCTGCTTGAGCGCTTCAGTCATTGCGTCCGCCACCAGGCACAGTCGGAAGAAAACCTGCTGCACTACCTGCAGGTTGCCAATCAGGACGGACCGCACCTGGAAAAAGAAGCCAATCGCCTGCTCGCCAACCTCCTGAACTGGAGCCCCGAGGAGGTCAGCAGCCTGACGGCATTGCTTGCGCCAAAACGCGCAACGACGATGGAAGCAGTGGACTGGGTCATGCGCTGCCAGGCGTGCTGTGTGAGTACGGGGCTGTCGGCGGACCTACTGCTCAAGGCAACTGCACTGAAGACCCAAAGCCCCGCGGCGGACTGGAAAATAGTCGGTGAAGCATTGATCGCTGCCTGCCATTGACCGGCGCAGCCACCTACATTCAAGGATTGAATATGACCGTTGCCATCCAAAAGCAGCTCGATGAAAGCCTGCGCGATGCACTGCTGGCGCTCTATCTGAACAAAGTCGTGCCCGACCAGGCCGCGCCGAAAAACCTGGCGCTCAAGACCGCCCGGGACCTCTACGAATACTGGCTGCTCGATGTACTGGTCAGCCAGGATGTGCCGACTACCCCCGTGGCATGCGCAATCGCCAGCCTGCAGCAATACATCAACCGCATCCTGATGAACCTGGAACCCGGTTACGACCTGGCGAACATTCCCGCCGAGTACTTGCAAACCTGGCGCAACGAGATGCATCGGTATCCCAGCTGGGCCGCCCATCAAAAGCTGCTCTATTTCCCTGCCACTTATCTGGACCCTACGCTGAGGGCCGACAAGAGCGATAACTTCCGGCAACTGGAAAGCGCCCTCAGCCAGAACCAGATCCAAACCGATGCGGTTCAGTCAGCGGTGATGGCTTATCTGACCCGTTTCGAAGAAATCGCCAACCTGAACGTTCTCAATGGCTACATCGATGGCGAGGACTTTGCCAATAGCACCTGGTATTTCATTGCCAAATCCCGCTCCGCGAACACCTACTTCTGGCGTTCGCTAAACATGGCGCAACGCCCACTCGACGGCCCGCCCTTGAGACCGTCCGCCACCACGCCGAAACTGGACCAGCCTGATCCGCAGGCGTGGTCGGATTGGGAAAAAGCCGAGGTGCCCATTCCCGACAGTGCCGCTGAACAGACGATTCGACCGGTCTGGTTCAATAATCGGCTGTTTGTTATATGGGCAGAATGCATACACCAGGACCCATCGGCCGTCAGCGGCAACACATCGAATACCAGCGCAGCGCTACCGGGCCCCAGCCATCCACTATTGCGTTTGAACTATTGCTTCAAAAGGCACGATGGCAGTTGGAGCGCGCCACAGGTTGGCTTGCAAGGTTTTTGTGAGGACCAGGCGCTTGGGAGCAAGAACGCGGATGCGATCAACGCGTCGCTCGGCACCGTTGCGGTACAACACAGCAAAGGGCCGAGAAATTCACTCTATCTTGCCTTATGCGCCTCCCAGCCCAAGACCGAGTCGAAATCCACGGTCACCAGTACTTTCAGTTTTATTAAAACTATTTCCATTGGAAAAAATCTCGCTAAAGAAACTGACAGCATCGGAAACGCCGAAGAACAAAACCCACGTCGCGACGAGAAAAATTCAGCTGATTATTCATTGATCGACACCAACGACCAGCGAATTCAATCAAAACTGCGCTTCTCGCACCTCTCCAGTTCTTCAACGCCTCTGCCTGCAAAAATAGTGAATACCCTATCGAATTTCGACAAGCACCTGAATGGAGCTCTGTTCAAGCCTGTGGACTCCATGTATCGACTGACGCTCGGCGTCCAGAATGCAAATTTCCCTCACACGCCTGGCAGCATCAGCTTTTCCTTTTCCGATCATCTCCAACTCAATCTGGCGCATCCTGACGAGAACCTGCCGTCCACCGCTTATATAAGACTCGGCGATCATTCGTATCTGACTGAATTCTACGTAAGCGATGTCGCTGATAGTGAGTATCGACTATCGATCAACCACATGAGCGACGTGATCAGAGACGATGCAAGCTCGCCTGGCTTCATGCTTTCTCAGCACAACAGTCTTAGCGGAAAGTTCATTTCGGTAGAAGCGGCAAGGTATTTGATCGCAAAAAAAGACCAACAATCTACTGATGCTTCCAGAGGAGAAAGATTACTGCTTAAGACTTCAGAGCAAGATTTTACGTTCTGGAGTGAGTTCACTTACACAGAAGAAGCGGCATACAGAAAGTATGTTGTTTTCCGCCAACCCAAGGCACTGAATTTTGATTCGCTGACCTACGAAGACTTGAGACCAGTGGCGGCATCCCCTTTGGTAAAACAACTACCAGCGGTCTATGAGTACCCATTGCGCATCGAAGATCTTGGCGAAGAGGGCGACACCTTATTCTATGGGGTTGCGCTGGCTCATCCCGTCGAACCGGACAAAACCATTGCTTTCGCTCTTAAAGCGACCAGACTGACCCTGGCTCCTACATTCCGCCAGTCTCCCTGCATTACCTCAGCGGTGACACCCGACCTGGGCACCATCCAGTACATCGACTTTGCCAACTCTGCCATCAAACACAGTGACGGCAAAAGCCAACTGCGCCAGCCGATCCGGTTGAACACCGTGTTCGCCGCCGAACTGATCCGACGTACCGAAAACAGCCTGGATGAACTGTTTGACTGGACCACACAACATCTGCCGGAACCCGCCGTGCCCGGTGATTTGACTCAGCAGATGGATTTCCATGGCCCTTATGGCCGTTACTTCACCGAGTTGTTCCTCTACGTGCCATGGCTGGTGGCTCATCGATTGAATACCGAACATCGATACGAGGAAGCGGAACACTGGCTGCGCTATGTTTTCGATCCGAGTCGCAGGGGCGATGAACGTTGGAGGAGCGTGCCTTTGCTCGATAGCAGCACGCCTGCATATGCCAATCATGCGCCCCACGATCCGCACCAGATTGCCCTCAGCCACCCCGTGCACTTTTGCAAGGCGCTGTACTTTCTGTACATCGAGACCCTGATCAACCGAGGCGATGCCGCGTATCGCCAACTGACACCTGACAGCCTCAGCGAGGCCAAGCTATGGTACGTGCGGGTGCTGGACCTGCTGGGCCCACGCCCGGTCGTACGACCAGTCGCCCGGTGGACGCCCGTCAGCCTGCAAACGCTCAGCGAAACACCCAGTGCCGAGCTGCGCACCTTCGAGCAATCAGTGACCCGCTTGACGCGTCACCAGATGCCCCTACGCAAAGACAGTTCGCGCTCGTCCTTGCCGGCCATCGATAGCCCGTACCTGCATTTGCCGTTCAATCCGCAACTGCTCAGTTGCTGGGACACAGCCGAAAGCCGCCTGTACAACCTGCGCCATAACCTCGACATTGCCGGCAAGCCCTTGCATCTGCCGGCCTTCGCCTCCCCCTTGGACCCGCGCGCCCTGCCTGGCGCCAGTGCCCTGAACATCACCGACAAAGCGACACCTGACTTACCGATCGTGCAAATGCCTCATTACCGCTTCACGACCCTGTACAGCCAGGCCCAGGGCGCGGTGGAAAGCCTCAGCCAATTCGGCGCCTTGCTGCTATCACTGACCGAGCGCAAGGAACAGGCGCAGTTGCAGGAGCTACAGCAACAGCAAGCCTGGGATCTGGCGAAAATCTGTGTCGACCTGCAGCGCCAGGCCATGAACACTGACCGTCAGGGCCGCCAGGCACTGCTGGCCGGCAAAGCGATCATCGAGGGCCGGGTCAGCCATTACAAAAAGCTGCTGGAGGACAACCTGAGTGACCCCGAGAAAAATGCCGGTGATCTCTACCTGAGCACCGGCACCGCAGAGCTCGTTGCACTGTCCTACCAAATCGCGGCGGGAGGAGCGATGGTGGCGCCAAGCATCTTTGGCCTGGCCAACGGTGGCAGTCGTTGGGAGGGGCCGATGCTGGCGGCTTCCGCAGGAGCCCATAGCGCGGCCGTCATCAGTCGCACGGCAGCAGACCAGTACGACCGCCTGGCATCGTTCAACCGACGCTGGGATGAGTGGTACCAGGCATTTGAGCAGTCACAACTGGAACTGGCGCAGATCGACGCCCAACTGGCTCAGTTCGCCGAGCAGGAAACCGCCACCCGCCTGCAGCTGCGCCTGGCCGAATCCACCCTGAGCCAGGCCAGGGCCAACTACGAATTCCTCAGCAAGCGCTTCAGCAAAACACAACTCTACCAATGGCTGAACAGCCAGTTTGCCGCGCTGTATCGCCAGGCCTACGACGCGACGCTGGGCCTGTGCCTGGCCGCCGAAGCCAGTTGGCAATATGAAACTGCCGACTTCAACACGCGCTTCGTTCAACCCGGCGGCTGGAATGCAACGTACCGCGGTCTGGGCGCTGGCGAGCAATTGAAATTGAGCCTGTTGAAGATGCAGGACGAATACCTGCGCCGTCACGAGCGCGAGCTGGAAATCCGCAAGACGGTCTCGCTACGCCTACTCAAGGACAAAACCACAGCCGGCTCCATTAACAAGCAATGGCCTGAGATCAAGGCCGATCTGAAGAATGGAAGTTACCAGTTCGAGCTGACCCACGAACTGTTCGAAAACGACTACAAAGACCAGCAACATTATCTGCGGCGGATCAAAACCATCAGTGTCTCGCTGCCAGCCGTGGTAGGGCCTTATGAGGACATCCGGGCCACGCTGACCCAGACCGCCAGCAAGGTGTTCATGTCTCCCGGTGACAAGGGGAAAAGCATGGAGAGCCGGCGCGCCAACCAACAGATTGCTCTTTCAACGGGTGTCGACGACAACGGTTTGTTCACCTTGAACTTCAATGATGAGCGCTACCTGCCTTTCGAATACACCGGCGCAATCTCCAAATGGCAGCTGACCTTCCCCAACCCTGAAGGGCAAAAAGAGCTGCTTGAATCATTGACCGACATCATCGTGCATGTGAACTACACGGCCCGGGTTGGCGGAGGTTCGCAATGAATGAACAGCTTTCATTGCCGGTCACTGCGCCGTCCCTGCCCAAAGGCGGCGGGGCCATTCAAAGCATTGGCAAAGGATGGAGCGCCGTCGGTGCCCACGGTACGGCAAACTACGAGATCGCGTTGCCCATATCGCCGGGGCGCGGTTTCGCCCCACCATTATCCCTGAGCTATGCCAGCTCGGCCGGCAACGGCGCGTTCGG
Organism: Pseudomonas sp. SJZ078; assembly: GCF_007828255.1. Classification (NCBI taxonomy): domain Bacteria; kingdom Pseudomonadati; phylum Pseudomonadota; class Gammaproteobacteria; order Pseudomonadales; family Pseudomonadaceae; genus Pseudomonas; species Pseudomonas sp. SJZ078. The sequence continues at coordinate 24,986 of NZ_VIUG01000034.1, forward strand.
CATAGGCTGGAGATTGTCGCTGCCCAGCGTGACGCGCCGCACCAGCGCGGGCGTGCCCGCCTATACCGAGGACGATGAAATCTTCGGCCCCGGTGGGGTGACATGGTTGCCTGAGCGGGACGTGCAAGGCGCTATCGCCTCAGCTCGCATCGATCGTTACAACGATCTGGCGCTGGGCACGACCTATAGCGTTACACGCTACTTTCCCAGAATCGAGAGCAATTTTGATCGCATCGAGCACTGGTCGTCGCATAGCGACCGGCCAGGCTTCTGGCTGGTGCACGGTGCCGATGGCTGCCTGCACCTGTTCGGAAAACATCCCGCCTCGCGTCGGGCCGATCCCCAGGATACAAGCCGTGTCGGGGAGTGGTTGCTGGAGGAAAGCCTCAACCCTCGCGGCGAACATATCCTTTACCGATACAAGTCTGACGCGACGGCTCAACGCTATCTGAGCCAGGTGAGCTACGGCAATTTCGAAGCCGATGAACACCTTTATTCCTGGAACACCGAACGGCTTGAACCGGTGCGATGGCACTTTGAACTGCTGTTCGACTATGGCGAACGCACCACGGCCTACACAGAGAAACCACGGTATGAAGGCCGGCAATGGCAAGCCCGCAGCGACGCTTTCTCCAGCTACGCCTACGGCTTTGAATTGCGCACCGAACGCCTGTGTCGCCAAGTCCTGATGTTTCATCGCTTTGCCGAGGCACTGGGCGATGAGCCCGTACTCGTGCGGCGCTTGCTATTGGAATATCGTCAGGCATCCCTGGGCTATCAGCTGCTGAGTGCAGCCCATGACCAAGGGTTTGGCACCTCGCCAACTGTCGATAGCCGCCCGCCCGTCGAGTTCGGCTACAGCGAGTTCGAACTGCAACCCGACACCCTCTCCTGGCAACGCTTCGAGAACCTGCCGGGGCTCGACGGCCACGGCTATCAACTGGTGGATTTGTACGGTGAAGGCCTGCCGGGCGTACTTTATCGAAGTGACTCAGGCTGGCATTACCGTGAACCCATACGGGCCAAAGCCAACAGCGATGAAGTGGCTTATGACCAATGGCGCATGCTGCCTCGGTTACCCTTTGCCGACGCCGCAAAGCCCATGCGCCAGTCATTGAGCGACCTCACCGGTGACGGTCGCCTGGACTGGGTCATTGCCCAGCCGGGGCTGAGCGGATTCTTTTCCCTCGAAGCTGAGCGAAACTGGTCGGATTTCGCCACCTTCAACGCGTTCCCAGGAGAGTTCTTCACCCCTCAAGGGCAGCTTGCCGACCTGATGGGCGAAGGGCTCAGTGATCTGGCATTGATCGGGCCGCGCAGCGTGCGCCTGTATGCCAACCGCCGGCAGCAGGGTTTTGCCACAGCCCAAGAAATCCCCCGCAAGCCGGATGAGGATCCCCTCCCGGTACTCGGCACTTCTCCCGGTGAGTTGGTGGCCTTCAGCGATGTCCTCGGCAGCGGCCAGCAGCATCTGGTACGCATACGTCATGACGAAGTGAAATGCTGGCCAAATCTGGGCCGTGGACGCTTCGGCACAGGCATCGCGCTGGCGTTTCCCGGCCTGGCCTACGAGTCCTTCGACGCAGCGCGGATCCGCCTGGCGGACCTGGATGGCTCCGGCGCCGTCGACCTGATCTATCTGCAAGCAGACCAGGCGCTGATCTTCATGAACCGTTGCGCCAAGGGCTTCGACGCGCCGCTAGCTCTGCCCTGGCCTGCGGGAGTGCGCTACGACGATTCATGTCAGGTCAGCATCAGCGACTTGCAAGGGCTCGGCTGTTCCAGCCTGATCCTGAGCGTGCCACACATGACTCCCCGCCATTGGCGCTGCGATTTCGTCCGGGCGAAACCGTACTTACTCACGGGCACCAATAACAACATGGGGGCTGCCGACAGCATCGACTATCGCAGCTCGGCGCAGGAATGGCTGGATGAAAAAGCGGAGCGAATCCAGGCCGGCCACCCCGTCACCTGTCGTCTGCCATTGGCCCTGCACCTGGTCTCGCGCCAGACCCAGCTGGATGAGATTACCGGCAATCGACTGACTCAGGCGTTCGCCTATCGCCAGGGCTATTACGATGGCCAGGAACGGGAGTTCCGGGGCTTCGGCCTGGTGCTGCAAACCGACCGTGAAACCAATCCCGACGATCCCGAAGCCGACAGCTCCATTGCTTCATGCTTGAAGAGGACCTGGTTTCACACCGGGCGCAAGGTCAACCCGTCACGTTTCGGCTACAGCCGTGCCGACAAAAAAGCCGTTCCCCTGGGCAAGGCATTGCTTTGCCAATACCAACCCGAGTCGCAGAGCGACCTGATCGTGGCCTCGCCAGACGCGGCCATCGAACGTGAAATGGCCCGCGCCTTGAGTGGTCGTCTGTTGCGAAGCGAAATATTCGGCCTCGACGAAAAACTGAAGGCCAGAACGTTGTATTCGGCCCAGGAGAACCGTCATGGGGTTCGTTTGCTGCAAGCTCCCGTTGGCGATCGCGGCTACGCCCGGATGTTGCCGCTGCTGCTGGAGACCATCACTTATACGTACGAAGGCGCTACCCAGGACCCGCAATGCCGACACACCCTGAACCTGCAACACGATCCATACGGTGCGCTGACCCACAGCGTGGATATCCATTACGCCCGGCGAAAAACCGCCGACGATACTCCGCCCTTCAGCGACCCCGATCAACAGCAATGGTGGCGCGATGCTCATGACCCGGCCCAACAGTTCTACTACCTGAACGAAACCCGTGCCGAATTCATCCACTTGCCTGCGCCTCAGGCATGGCGGCTGGGCGTGCCTTATCGCCAGCGCACAAACGCGTTGCAACGACCCAAGGCCCCCAAGGCCGAGGGACTGACGCCGCAAGACCTGACATTCGAAGCGCTTTCGGAAAAGGTGAAAAAGACGGCCTGGGCCACCGACAGCGTATTGACCAGCCTGTCGGTGCAGCGCTACAGGCACGCCTCGAGCGCCACACTCCTGCCGGACGGCGTCGCAGGTTTCCTGGCCCTGGCCGACCATCGGGAGACCGCCGAGCTGGACGAAACAGCGCTTAAAGCTTTCCAGGTGTTGCCGCAGGAAAGTCGCCCCAAGGGAAGAATGTTCGAACGAAGCCACTATCATCGAATGGCCGACTTTCTCCCCCTGAGCGCCCGCCCCAGGAGACTCTGGTCAGTCAAAAGCGGCTTCGCGACCTATGCCCAACGGGAAGGTTTCTACGCCATACAGACCCTGCAGCCGTGCGAAAGCCACGGCGCGATAAAGATCAGCTACGACCACACCCATTGTTTTATCTCCCGCTTCCAAATGCCTGATGGCTGCGCCATCGAGGCAAGCTACGATTACCGCTCACTCCAGCCCAAGCGCATCACCGACCCCAACGGCAACGTCCAGGAAGGCTTGGTCAACGCTTTCGGTCAACTATTGGCGAGCACTTTTTATGGCGCTGAGAACAATAATCCTGTGGGTTTCAAACCCATCGGGCAGTTCCAACAGCCGCTGATTCACAGCCCGACAGAGGCCATCAGGCAAGGCAAGGATGCTCTGCAAGGCGCCGCCACGGCCATTTACTACGCCCCCTTCGGTTGGATGGGCTGCGTATCGCAAACGGCATTGACCGACACCCCATGGCTGGCGCGTGGCGTGATCAAGGGCGACCTGCTGCCCACCGGACACATCCGCGCCTCGGCCCGCGCACGACTGTCAAACCTTGAAACGTACTCTGCCGATGACCTGAAGCTCAAGCAGGAGGTCGAGGCTTGCACACGTGAACCCGTGCACATCGCCACACTGCTCGCTGACCGCTACCCCGATGACAGTCAGCAGCAAATCCACATCGCCATCACCTGCTTCGACGGCTTCGGTCGATCGCTGCAAAGCAAGCAACGGGTCGAGTCGGGCCTGGCCTACCTCGTCGACGCCAAGGGCGACCTGACGCTGACGGATGGCAAACCCGGGGAGCAGATCGTCAACGAACGCTGGCGTGTCAGCGAACGGGTGGAATACAACGGCAAGGGATTGGTGGTTCGCATCTACCGGCCCTACTTTGCCGATCAGCATCGCTACATCAACGATGCGGCCTTACGCCCGTTCGCCCATTGCGATCAGCAATTCTACGATTCACTGGGACGCCCCACACACACACGTCTGGCCAAGCAAAACGGCATTTCCTACATGCGACGGCACACCCGTCATCCTTGGTACACCGTGGACGAGGATGAGAACGACACGCTGCAAGAGGTCATGTCAGACCAACCCCCTTCTACCGGAGGTGTAGCATGAACGCGCGCCTCCATCACAAAACACCCACGATCAACGCCTACGATAGCCGCGGCCTGCCTGTGCGACAGGTCGCTTACTACCGACACAACGCGCAGGAACAATCCCAGGCACGCATCACCCTTCAAGAGCACGACACGGCCGGACGACTGGTTGCCCGACGCGATCCCCGGCTGGCTACCAGCGCATCGGCGGTCAACTTGCAGATTGTCTACAGCCTGTCCGGCAAGACGTTGTGGGTGGACAGCGTCGATGCCGGGTGGCGTCTGAACCTGCCAGGCGATGCCGGACAGATACTGCACAGCTGGGATCAACGGGGAACGCGGCGACAGACCACCTACGACACCCAACTGCGCATGACCGAAATCCATGAGCAAGCAGAGGGAGAGGAACCGCGCCGGGTCGAATGCCTGCAATATGGCGACAGTTCGCCCGAGTCTGCGCGGCACAACCTGTGTGGCGTGCTGATCCGTCACGATGACAGCGCCGGCTCCCTGCTGACCCATGACCACTCGCTCTGCGCCAAGCCACTCAGCCAGACACGGCACTTGCTGGCCAAGGCCGGACAACCCGACTGGCCAGAAGACCAGAAAGACCGCGATCGCTTGCTCGAAAAGGGCGGCAGCTATATGACGAACTGGCGCTATGACGCGCTCGCAAGAATCATCCAGTTGTCCGATGCCGCGCAGCACCAGCAGCTGTATTCGTTCGATGTGGCAGGCCAGCTCAAGTCGGTGAGCCTGAAGATAAAAGACGACACTACTGAGAAAACCGTCCTCAAGCATCTTGCCTATAACGCGTTTGGTCAGGTCGAATCCCAAACGGCCGGCAACGGCATCGTCACTCGCGCCGTGTTCGATCCCGCCAGCGGTCGCCTGGCCTCACTCAGCACATCGGCGCCTGGCAGAAGCCTGCAGGATCTGCATTACATCTACGATCCCGTGGGTAATGTGACGCAGGTTGAAGACAGGGCCCAACCGGTGCGGTTTGGTAATAACCAGCGGGTTACCGCCACCAGTACATTCACCTACGATAGCCTTTACCAGCTGACCCGTGCGACGGGGCGCGAAGCGGCGGGCCTGGCCAGCCCACCCACTCTCGGCATGCCTGCCGCCGATGACGGACAGTTGTTCAACTATACCGAGCACTACGCGTACGATGCCGGCGGCAACCTGACCGAACTGCGGCATGTTCGCGAGGGCAATAACTACACCCGGACATTGAACATCGCCGCACAGAGCAACCGTCTCCAGTCTTGGAACAAAGGGCAGTCAGCATCCGACACGGTGGTGAATTTCGATGTCAGTGGCAACCAACAGGCGCTGGCCCCCGGCCAGGTGCTGACATGGAACACCCGCAATCAACTCCAGAGCGTGGTATTGGTCCAGCGTGACAACGCCGCCAATGACATTGAACGCTATTGCTACGACAGCGGCGGCCAGCGTGTGCGCAAGGTCCACACGACCCATGCACCGGCGATCATGCACACCCGGGAAGTCCGTTATCTGCCTGGACTGGAAATCCACACGCGGCACAACGAACGCCTGGAAGTGGTGACCTTGCAAGCCGGTCGGTGCAGCGTACGCTATCTGCATTGGACCCAAGGCCGACCGGCCGCTATCGCCGCCAACCAGATGCGCTACAGCCTTGAGGATCACTTGGGGTCCAGCTCACTGGAGCTCGACGACCAGAGCGACCTGATCAGTCAGGAAAGCTACTTGCCCTATGGAGGCACCGCCTGGGTGGCATCCCGCTCGGAAGTGGAAGCCGACTACCGGACCGTTCGGTATTCCGGCAAGGAGCGCGACGCCAGTGGCCTGTATTACTACGGCCAGCGGTACTACGCACCGTGGCTGCAACGCTGGATCAACCCGGATCCGGCGGGGACGGTCGATGGATTGAACCTGTACTGCATGGTGGGCAACAACCCACTGCGCTATGTCGATCGATCCGGCCGCAACAAAGAGGAAGCCGCCATCCAGCAAGAGATAGCGGCTTATCCGAACATACTGTCCACCGTGAACAACCGGGTAGGCGTATTGAACTACCAGATCTATAACAGCTTCAGCACAAAAGACATCACCAAACGACTCTTCCAGGCCTACGCCTACAACGCGTCAAAAAACCTGGTGTCGTTGGGAGCTGGCATGGTAGCGGCGCCCGCCGGGCTGGTTGCCTCATGGGCGGCCATGAGCGGCACGTCCATAACGACTGATGCTATCGCCAACAAGCTGGAAGCGACACGGCATCTGCCTGTTTCGATCTATCCACAAACCAGCCGGTTGGATCCCGACGAAATCGAACATGAAGGCCGGACCGCCTTCTATGACGTGAAAACGAAATCTGAAAAAGCGATAAAAGACCTGAACCCACGCCACCCCACCGGGCAAAAAAAAATAGCACTGATGGTGACCAGCTTCATCCTGACCAAGGTGCTCAGGATTCCAGGCGCATGGATCCCCAACTTCGAAGCGTCTACCCAGGCCACAAAAGCGTCCAACGGAATACCGTCGCAAAAAATCAGGCGCCTGGACGCTGCACTGCTTGAACTCGACGATCACCTGCAACACGACTCCACCGCCATCGACGCCGCGTTCGATACGCTTGGGGTAGAGGAATTCTATGCCAAGGGGGTCAGGGGATCGCTCAATCAATCCCTCGACTGGATGACCAACAGCACGGGAACGGCAGGGGCTCGCACATTAAGTCGCGGGGAAATACAACGGCAGATACACGCCACCCGAGCGACGATACAGCACGGGAGGGAGTTACTGTTCCGGCTCAACGAACACAACAAATCGTTGGGCCGACTTTCGCCATAACTCGACCGCTGGACCGGCCGAAGTGATCAGTCCGCCCACGGATTGATCACTTCAATGCCGGGAAACTCAAAGTCCGGACTCGGTTTCGATGCGCCACACCTGAGTCATAAACCCGCGTGACTTCCCCGCGCCAGGAACCGCCCTTCCCTGCATCCATTGCCCTGGCCGTCACCGTAGCTCAGGACACCGTTGACCCACACCCCATCAATACCTTCGGCAGCCCGTTGCGGTTCTATGAAGTCTGCAACATCGCGAATAGTTTGCGGATTGAACAACACCAGGTCCGCCCAATGCCCTTCACGTATTTCACCGCGCGCCTTCAGACCGAAGCGTGATGCGGACAGACCGGTCATCTTGTGCACGGCGGTGTGTAGGGGAAAAAGCCCGACGTCACGACTGAAATGTCCCAGCACCCGTGGGAAAGCGCCCCACAAGCGTGGATGGGGAAACGGGTCTTCGGGCAAACCGTCGGAACCGATCATCGACAGCGGATGCGCGAGGATTCGTCTGACATCGGCTTCGTCCATGCCGTAGTACACCGCGCCCGCCGGCTGCAAGTGTCGCGCCGCCTCCAGCAAGGGCACACCCCATTCGCTGGCAATGTCGATAAGATCACGACCACCCATCGCTGGATGAGGCGTCGACCACGTGATGGTGATGGGATGGGCATCGGTCACTTGTTTGAGATCCAGCGTCGACGAGCTTGCCGCGTAGGGGTAGCAATCACAGCCGACTAGATGGTCTCCGGCGGCTTTTTCCAGGGCTGCGAGCACCTGCGGACTACGCCCCCAATTGCCGACACCGGCACATTTGAGGTGGGAAATAATCACCGGGCTCCGTGCATGGCGGCCGATCTGGAAGGCCTCGTCCATGGCCTCGAGCACCGGCTCGAATTCGCTGCGCAGGTGAGTGGCATAGACCGCGCCATAGGCATTCAACTCTTCGGTCAGTTGCATGACTTCATCGGTAGACGCTGAAAACGCGTTGGCGTAGGCCAGGCCGGTGGACAAACCCAATGCACCGTCCTCCAGGCTTTCGCGCAGTTGCTGACGCATGGCGGCGATTTCTCCCACACTGGCCGTGCGCAACAAATCGTCCATGTGGTTACTGCGCAATGCCGTGTGGCCCACCAGCGCGGCGACGTTGACTGCCGGAGCCGCCGCTTCCACTGCGTCACGATAATCGCTGAAGCGCGGGTAAACGAACGCCTGGGCGGTGCCGAGCAGGTTCATCGGGTCCGGCGGATCGCCCCGCAGGCACACCGGTGAAGCACTGATGCCGCAGTTGCCGACAATCACCGTGGTGACACCCTGGCTGAGCTTGGGCAGCATCTGTGGTTGGCGGATGACCATGGTGTCGTCGTGGGTGTGCACGTCGATGAATCCCGGCGCCAGCACACGGCCAGTGGCGTCGACATTGGCAATCGCCCGGGCTGCGCCCAGGTCGCCGATGCGCTCGATGCGCCCGGCACGAATCGCCACATCGGCGGTGTAGCCGGGCGCGTCGCGACCATCGATGACCAGCGCATTACGGATAACGGTGTCGTACAGCATGTCAGTCTCCCAGCGGCAGGTCATCATCGCCGCCGCGGTAGTCGTCCAGGGCGAGCTTGACCCGCCGCAGGCGCTCTTGATTGTTTTCAGGGTTGGCCAACGCAAGCTCAGTGGCAAGCACATCGATAGCCAGCAGCATGCCGTAGCGCGCCGCCGTGGGCTTATAGATGAACGAGGTCTCGGCGCCTTGCAGGGGCAGCACGACGTCGGCCAGCCGGGCCAGCGGGGAGTCGGCCCGGGTGATGGCCAGGATCGCCGCGCCGTAGCTTCGCGCCAGTTCAACGGCACCGAGCAGTTCCGGGGTGATGCCGGTGAGCGAGCAAGCGATGACCACATTCGCCTCGCTCAACGAGGTGGCGGTGATGCGCATCATCACCGGGTCGCGGCACACGGCAATCGGATAGCCGAAACGTACCAGCCGCACCTGCAATTCTTCACTGCACAACGCCGACCAGCCACCAAGCCCGAAGGCATGAATCATCCGCGCCTTGCCGAGTGTCCGCACGGCATCGGCGAACCGTATCTCTTCGAATGCCGACAGATGCTGACGCAAGGTGGACTCGATATCGCCAACAATCTGCCCATAAAACGCCGATTGCTCGGGCGCGCCTGCGGGGTCGAGGAAACGGCTGCCGACACCGCTGGCCCGGGCCAGTTGCAGGCGCAGATCCCGCAAGTCGCGACAACCGACGGTACGGGCGAAACGCGACAGCGTAGCGCTGCTGACGTCCGCACGCCGGGCCAGGTCGTCCAGGCTGGCGGAGGCGGCAAATCCCACGTCGTCGAGCATCAGCCTGGCGATTCTTCCTTCGCCGGCGCTGAAGGAATCCTGACGAGCGCGGATCTGGTAAAGGATATCCATGACGGCTCCTGTGTGATTGCGTTGCGCTCAGAGCAAACGTGCGAGCCCAAGGGTCAGACCGAAGGCGACCAGAGAGATCAGCGTTTCCAGCACGGTCCAGGTCTTGAAGGTTTGAGCAACGGTCATGTTGAAATATTCCTTGATCAGCCAGAAACCGCCGTCGTTGACGTGAGAAAAGATAACCGACCCTGCCCCGGTTGCCAGCACCAGCAACTCGGGATGTGGATAGCCCAGGCCGATCGCCACGGGCGCGACAATGCCCGAGGCGGTCGTCATCGCCACCGTGGCCGAGCCGGTGGCGACACGCATCAACGCAGCGAACAGCCAGCCCATGACCAGGGGCGACAGTTGGAATTCCTGGGCCAGCCCGACGATCTGTTGCGTGACCCCGGCGTCCACCAGGATCCGGTTCAAACCACCCCCGGCCCCCACCAGCAAAGTAATGCTGGCAGTGGGTGCCAGGCATTCGTTGGTGAACTTGAGGATCGACTCACGGTTGAAGCCCTGGGCCAGGCCGAGGGTCCAGAAGCTGAGGACGGTGGCCAGCAACAACGCAATCACCGAGTTGCCGATGAATAGCAGGAACTGGTTGAAACCGCTGCCCGGCGTAGAGATCAGGTTGGCCCAGCCACCGATCAGCATCAGGATCACCGGCAGCAGGATGGTCCCCAGGGTGATGCCGAAACCTGGCAGCCTGGCACGGGGTTCGCGGTCCAGAAACTGTCGCTCCAACGGATTCTCTGCCGGTAGCTGGATGCGCGGGACGATGAATTTTGCATACAACGGGCCCGCGATGATGGCGGTGGGGATGCCAATCAGGATCGCGTACAGCAAGGTCTGCCCCACCGAGGCCTGGAACGCCTGTACCGCCAGCATCGCCGCCGGATGCGGCGGCACCAGGGCATGGACCACGGAGAGCCCGGCGACCATCGGCAGCCCCACCATCAGGATCGACACGCCCACGCGCCGGGCGATGTTAAACGCGATGGGCACCAGCAGCACAAAGCCGACTTCGAAGAACAACGGCAGGCCGACCAGGAAGGCGATGCACACCATCGCCCAGTGTGCGTTTCGCTCGCCGAAGCGCTCGATCAGGGTCTGCGCCATCCGCTCCGCACCGCCGGACTCGGCCATCATCTTGCCGAGCATCGTACCCAGGGCCACCACCAGCGCAATGTGCCCCAGGGTCTTGCCCACACCGGCCTCATACGCCCCCACCCCCCCCGACGGTGGCATCCCTGCCAACAGCGCGAGACCGATGGAGACCAAGGTGATCACGATGAACGGATTGAGCCGGTAGCGGGCGATCAGGACGATCAGCGCAATGATGGCGATGGCCGCGTAGACCAACAGCCAATAACCGAAAGCAGGTGCCATGCGGTACTCCTTGAACAGGGTCACGTCTATGAGTTGTGAAACTCATAAATCATTTCCACGATGAATCTACAAACACGCTGAAAGTAATTTTCGTACACAGGCAAGAAATGTCGCTGACGGACATCGCGACATAGCGCTGATGAAAATCCGCCACCGAATTTTCGTCTCCTGACACCAGGCTCGCTCCCACAGGGGAATTTCCGTACCATCCGCACCTGCTTTTGCGCCACTCCGGCAGCCGACACTCAACCGGCGCCCATTCAGGTAAACCATGAAACCAGCACGCCTTCGCGCCGACGTCCTCGCCGGCCTCACCACATCTTTTGCCTTACTCCCAGAATGCATCGCCTTCGCTCTGGTAGCCCACCTCAACCCACTGATGGGGCTGTATGGCGCTTTCATCATCTGCACCCTGACCGCACTGTTCGGCGGCCGGCCTGGCATGGTATCGGGCGCGGCGGGGTCGATGGCGGTGGTGATCGTCGCGTTGGTGGTGCAGCACGGCGTACAGTACCTGCTGGCCACGGTGCTGCTGGGTGGGCTGATCATGGTGGCTTTCGGGCTGTTGCGGCTGGGCAAGCTGGTACGCATGGTGCCGCACCCGGTGATGCTCGGCTTCGTCAACGGCCTGGCGATTGTCATTGCGCTGGCCCAACTGGAGCATTTCAAGAACGGTGAAGCCTGGCTCAGTGGCGCACCGTTGTACTGGATGGCGGGCCTGGTGGCGCTGACCATGGCCATTGTCTACCTGCTGCCACGCCTGACTCGTAGCGTGCCACCGGCTCTGGTGGCGATTCTCGGCGTCGGCCTGGGGGTCTACCTGCTCGGCCTGCCGACCCGCACGCTGGGCGACATGGCGCACATTGCCGGTGGTTTACCCGACTTTGCCTGGCCGGCCATTCCCTGGGACCTGGAAACCCTGCAGATCGTGCTGCCCTATGCGGTGATCATGGCGATGGTCGGGTTGCTGGAAACCCTGCTGACCCTGAATCTGACCGATGAAATCACCGAAAGCCGCGGTTACCCGGACCGCGAGTGCGTGGCGCTCGGCGCGGCCAATATCGCCTCCGGCCTGTTCGGCGGTATGGGTGGTTGCGCGATGATCGGTCAGACGGTGATCAACCTCAGCTCTGGCGGTCGCGGCCGCCTGTCCGGTGCGGTGGCCGGGGTGATGGTGTTGCTGTTCGTCTTGTTCCTGTCGCCACTGATCGAGCGCATCCCGCTCGCTGCGCTGGTGGGCGTGATGTTCGTGGTGTCGCAGCAGACCTTCGCCTGGGCCTCGCTGCGGGTGATCAACAAAGTACCGGCGAATGACGTGCTGGTCATCATCGCCGTGACCGTCATCACCGTGTTCACCGACCTGGCCGTAGCGGTGCTGTGCGGCATCATCGTCGCGGCACTCAACTTCGCCTGGCAACAGGCCCGGGAGCTCTACGCCGACACCCATCTGGAGGCCGATGGCAGCAAACTCTATCGCCTGCATGGCACGCTGTTCTTCGCCTCGACCACGCCGTTTCTCAACCAGTTCGACCCGGCGAATGATCCGACCCAGGTCACCTTGGATTGCCGTCACCTGCGCTTCGTCGACTACTCGGCCATCGCCGCGTTGAAGACCTTGCGTGAGCGCTACAGCAAGGCCGGCAAGCATCTGCGGGTGTTCCACCTCTCGGAGCGCTGCAAGCAGATGCTCAAGCGCGCCGGCGTGCATCACGACTGATGCAACTGTGGGAGCAGGCTCGCTCCCACAGGGGGATTGTGTTGAGCCGGGATATTACGGTCGCTGCTGAATAACTGTGGGAGCGGGCTTGCTCGCGAAAGCGGTCTATCAGCCGACTCAAGATTGACTGGCCCGGCGCCTTCGCGGGCAAGCCCGCTCCCACAGGGCGAAGTGCTACGTCTTACACCATCTCGTTGAGAATCCACTCCACCACCGACGTCCGCTTCGGTGCCCAGCCCAGCAGTTCGCGGGCATGTCTGCCTCGCACACGGCTGTTGGAGCCCAGGCCGTAGTTGGCCATTTCATAACCCCACTCGGCCTCGGCATCGGCCAGCGGCCAGTCCTGCGGTTCGCCAAGGTCCAATGCCCGGGCCATGGCGGTGGTCATGTCGAGGAACGAGGCCTCGCCGCTTTCGACGAAGTAGAACGTACCCGGCCGGTTGCGGGTCAGGGCGAGCAGGTACAACTCCACTACATCCTCGATGTGCACGTTGGACCAGATATTGCGCCCCGGCCCGACATGCCGCACCACCCCGCTTTTACGCGCCTGCTTGAGCAGACGCGGCAGTTGCACGCTGTCGCGTTTGACACCCAGGCTGTGGCCATAGATCAAGGTGTTGCAGATCACCGCCGAGTTCACGCCATCCTTTGCCGCAGCAAGGACGAGGTTATCGATCGCGACGCGGGCAGCCTTGTCGACGGTAGGCTCCGGCAAGTTGTTCTCCTGGTAGATGTCAGCACTGGCAAGACCACCCGAAGCATCGCCGACAATGCTCGAACCGCTGGTATGCAGCAGGACCTTGTTCGAGCCCCTGAGGCCCTCGAGCAGCGCTTCGACCGCGCCACGATGATCGCTGCTGGCGGCATTGATCACCGCATCGGCGGCGCGGGCCTGTGCGGTCAGCAGCGCGCTGTCCTCCAGGGTGCCGATCACCGGATTGATACCCAGGGCGGCCAGTTCGCTCGCTTGCTCGGCGTTGCGCACCAGGCCATTGACTTGGTGCCCGGCCCGAATCAGCCCGGTGGCGATGGAACCGCCGATGAAACCGGCAGCGCCGGTGACGAATACGTTCATGGAAAAACTCCTTGGCAGAATCAGTGATGGAACGAGTATCGAGGACCGATCCTTGGCGAAACAGTCCATATTGCCCAAATCACTCTTGCCTTGAAGTCACGAATCAGTCTGCAAATCCCGCGAGGCGTATTCGGCGAGCTTGTCCTGGATGAAGTCCAGAAAGCACTGGATGCGCAACGCCAGTTGAGAGTTGCGGTAGTAGACCGCGTTGATCGGCTGGCGGTATCCGCTGTTCGCCTCGGCCAGCAGCACTTTCAATCGACCGGCACGGATGTCGTCGCGGGTCATGAAGTCCGACAGGCAGGCGATCCCCTGCCCTTGCAGCGCCAGGTGGCGCACCGTTTCGCCACTGGATGCGCTGATGGCCGCCTGGATGGGCCAGCGGTCGCCGTGAAGATGGCGCAAGGGCCATTGGTTGAGGCCATCATTCTGGGCAAACCCCAGCAATGCATGCTCCGTCAGTTCAGCGACGGTGGAAGGCGTACCATATCGTTCCAGATAAGCGGGGCTGGCCAAGATGTGCAACGGACTGCAACCCAGGGGACGGGCATGTAGGGTCGAATCGGTGAGCGCGCCGATGCGGATGGCGATGTCCGTGCTCTGCTCCAGCAGATCAATGATCAGGTCGTTACTGTTGAGTTCGAGTTGGATGTCCGGGTAGAGCCTGCGGAACTCGTCGATGTGCGGCACGATGGCATGCAGCATGAACGGTGACGCAGCGTTGATCCGCAACCGCCCCGAAGGCTTTTGCTGACGAGAGGACAAGCGCTCCTCCAACGCCTCCAGTTGGTCGAGAATACCTTTGGCCTGTTCGAAGAAATACCGGCCCTCCTCGGTCAAATCCATGCGCCGGGTGGTGCGGTTGATCAGCGTGGTGTCGAGCTTGGCTTCCAGCCGGGACAACGTGCGGCTGACCGCCGAGGGCGTCTGCCCGACCTGCTCGGCGGCGGCGGAGATCGACCCGCATTCGATCACGCAGACGAAGATCTGCAACTCGTCGGATCTGGCTTTCACAAATGTTCCTGTCGATTGTTCTCTTGTGGCTAGGGGATTTATCCCCGCTGGGCCGCGAAGCGGACCTTGAGTCAACACGCGATGTGCCTGGATGGCCGCGTTATCAACTTCGGTGCCTGCTTCGCAGGCGAGCGGGGATTAATCCCCTCGCCACAAAATAGTAGCCGCATGTGCGCTGAAATATCATGCCTCCAGGCCGAACACCTCGATCAAATGCTGTTCATACCGCGCCACATCGGCTTCGACGTTCGGACGTTTCATCACGTCCACGCACAGGAAGGTCGGCAAGGCGGTCATGCCGAGGAACTGGTTGGCCTTGTGGAACGGGAAGTACACCGCGTCCACGCCCTTGCCTTCAAAGAAGTCGGACGGATCGTCGAAGGCCTGTTGCGGGGCGTTCCAGGTCAGCGACAACATGTATTGCTTGCCCTGGACCAGGCCACCGCTGCCGTACTTCTGCGAGGCATCGGAGCGGGTACGGCCGTCGCTGGCGTAGAGACTGCCATGTCCTTCGGTGAACACTTCGTCGATATACTTTTTCACGGTCCACGGCGCGCCCATCCACCAGCCCGGCATCTGATAGATGACGACATCGGCCCAGAGAAACCTGGCGACCTCTTCCTTGATGTCGTAGCCACCGTCAATGAACGTGCTTTTCACGTCCAGGCCACCACGGTCCAGCACGCTGAGGGCCGTGTCGTGAAGGATCGCGTTATAGCGGCCGTCGGAATGAGCGAACTGTTTACCACCGTTGAGCAGCAGGACTTTTTTCATGGGGAGCCTCATCGGGTTCCACGGCGAGCACCGTCGAAGGGGCCGCCGAATGGAAAGGTTGAAATGATGGGGGGCAGACTAGCGACGAGCTTCGCGCGGAGTAAGCGCTGCAGCGGCAAAACTGATTTGACCTGCACGCACGAATCAACGGCTAATTGTTGCCTTAGAATTCATCCACTGTCATTTCAGGAGACTCGCGATGAGCGAACTGCACGGTTTCATCCTCCACGCCAAGACCCGCCCGGAAAAAGCCGAAGCCTTCGAAACACTGTTTCGTGCCTACGTCGAGCCGAGTCGCGCCGAACCGGGCTGCATCGAATATCACATGCTGCGGGACCAGCAGGACCCGACGCTGTTTATCTTCTATGAAATCTGGCAATCCAAGGCCCATCTGGACGAGCATTCGAATCTTCCACACATGAAGCAATTCTTCGAACAACGCATGGACTACCTGGAGCGCGACTTCGAGATCCGCCGCGTCGAAATGCTGAGTGCGCCGTCTAGCCACTGATCAGCAAGTGAGCGCCGAGCCCGCCAAGGCCAATGAAGAACACCCGCCGAAACAGCCCGGCGCTGATCCGTTGGCGCAACCACTGTCCCAGCCACATCCCCAATAGTGCCGGTACCAGGGCCAGCAGCGACGCGCCCAGTTCCCCTCCGCCCAAGGCGCCGCGCCACAACAGGCCGGCCGCCAGGGCCAACGTCGAGACCGTGAAGGACAGACCCAAAGCCTGCACCAACTGGTCCTTGCTCAAGCCCAACGCTTGCAGATAAGGCACCGCCGGAATGACAAACACCCCCGTGGCAGACGTAATGACACCGGTCAGCAGGCCGCAGAGCGGGGCGAGCCACGACTCAGCGCGACCATCGACCCGCAGCGTCGGCAGCGCCAGCCCGCTCAGGGCATACACCAATAGTGCGCCGCCCAAGGCCCGCACCACCCACGCCCCGCCGGCCATGCCGATCCACAGGGTGCCAAGGCCGGTACCGAAGAAAATCGCCAGCAGCAGCGGCCACAAGCGCCGGATCAAGGTGAGCAAGTGACCGCCGAAGGCCAGTTGCCAGAGGTTGGTCAAAGTGGCTGGAATGATGAGCAATGCGGCAGCCTGCACCGGAGCCATAGCCAGGCCGAGCAACCCCATGGAAATGGTCGGCAGGCCGAGGCCGATCACCCCCTTGATCGTGCCGGCCAGCAGGAAAGTGGCGATGACCAGTAGGGATAGCATTGGGCCCAGGTTCTGATAGAAAGTGATGAATGTGTTCATGGCCCTATCCTGGGCCCAGGCGGGTTGTTTTGAAATCTGCCATATACTGAGGCTGCCTCTTGCTCAACAAGAGGCTTAGACTTTGTGGGGGCTACTGACGCCATCCCGAGCAGGCTCGCTCCCACAATGAACGGTGTGAAACACAAGATCTGTGTACACCCGAAACCCTGTGTGAGCGAGCCTGCTCGCGAAAGCAATTCATCAGCCACTACAGAACCCGGCACAGGCCCCATACCATGCACTTCGACCTCACCGACCTGCGCCTCTACCTGAACATCCTCGACACCGGCAGCATCACCGCCGGTGCAGCCCGCAGCCATCTGTCCCTGGCAGCGGCGAGTGCGCGGGTCCGAGCCATGGAAGCGTCCCTGGGGACCGAACTGCTCGAACGCGGCCGCCGTGGCGTAACGCCCACGCCGGCCGGCAAGGCCCTGGCGCAACATGCCCGGGTGTTGCTGCAACATGCGGAGCACTTGCAACAGGATCTGGCCGAGTACGCCAAGGGTGTCAGAGGCCGGGTACGGCTGCTGTGCAACACCAGCGCCGTGAGCGAATACCTGCCCGAGTTGCTGGCCACGTTTCTCAAGGAGCACCCCAATCTCGACATCGACCTGCAGGAACTGCCCAGCTCGCGCATCACCCATGCCTTGCGCCAAGGTGCGGCAGACCTGGGTGTCGTATCCGACGCAGTCGACACCGATGACCTGCAGACCCGGCGCTTTCGAAACGATCCGTTGGTATTGATCCTACCGTCCGAACACCCGTTGGCCGACGGTCGCGTGGTGAGTTTCAGCGAGACCCTCAGCCATGATTATGTCGGCCTGAACGCCGCCAACGCCTTGGCGGTGTACCTCGAAGAGCAGGCCCTGCACACCGGGCTGCGCATGCGGATCCGCATTCGTGCCGACGGTTTCGACGGAGTGATTCGCATGGTGGCCCATGGCGCAGGTATCGCCATCGTCCCACGGGCCGCCATCGAACGTCGCCCTGCCGAGCCATCGTATCGGTGCATGCCGCTGCACGAAACCTGGGCACAACGGGCCCTGCTGCTGGCGGCGCGCAATTTCGAGACGTTACCCGTCTACGCCAGGGCCCTGGCCATGCATCTGTCCGAGCGTTGATTTGCGTTTCTGGGTAGCTCGATGTCGAGCACAGACAACTGAAGGAACGCAGACGCCTATAGGGTGCCTCTTCAGCTTACGTCCAAATGCCCGGAGTCCACATGACCGCACCTATCACCGTCCTGCGCGATACCCATCCGCTGCCCGTACTCGATGCCTGCAAATGGGAGAAGCTCGAAGGCGACCCGCACACCGTCAACCTCAACGCCTACACCAGCGAAGATGGCAACAAGATCATGGGCACCTGGATCTGCACGCCGGGCAAATGGTACGTGGAATACGTGAAGTGGGAATACTGCCACTTCCAGGAAGGCTACTGCATCATCACCCCGGAAGGCATGGAACCCATCCATCTGCGGGCCGGTGACATCTTTGTCATCGAGCCTGGAATGAAAGGCACCTGGGAAGTGGTTGAAACCGTGCGCAAATACTTCGTCTTTGCCTGACGCGGTTCGATACGCCTGCGGCCGATGCGCTGTGCTCGCCCGATGCGAACACAGCGCAGGGCCACAACCTGTCGCTACACCGTAACGTTTATGGCGCTGATCTTGCCGCTTCGGTACGCCTCCAGTATCTGATGGATGCTGGACCGGGCCTCTCCCCTCGCCGTGAAAATCCCTCCACAGCCGCGGTTCGCGGCGGCGTAGCTCTCATCGTCCATCAGGATCCGGTGTGCCTGCTTCAGGTTCCAGAACGGAACACCGGCAAACAAGTGATGCGTTAGATGATAGTTATCGCCATGCATGCCGATGAACAATCTTTCGGGCAAGGTCGGGAAGCGATTGCGCGTCAGCTTCACCTCCTCCTTGTACACACCGAACATGCCGAAGTGCTCGGAAATCTCGGAGAACCAGCCGATCACCTGGAAGGCCGTGAAGTACGGAATCAGCCAGAACAGGACATAGCCCCATGGACCGACGAAGTAGCTCAACAGCAACAGGATGAGCCCATGCACCGCCAGAAGCTTCACGCCCTGTAGCGGGTTGGCAAGGATGTCACCGGCACGATTCTTCACCAGGTAGAGGAAATACTTGTAGGTGTTGACCAGCGTCACGCTCCTGAACAGATGCCGGGACAGGAAGTCCAGGCGATCCTGGGCTTCATACAGGCCGGACTCGATGTAGAAGCGATGATCGGGATCCTTGTTCTGATCGCCCAGATGGTGGTGATGCATCTGTACATGGGAGCGACGGTACGCTTCGTAATTCTGGAAGATCGGATAAGCCAGTAAATACTCGCCGACCCACTTGTTGAACATTTTGCTCCGGGCCAGGGTCATGTGCGCCGCTTCGTGCAAAAGCGATGCGAGGGCGCGCTGTCGAGAGCCAATGAACAGTAGCGCCAGCGGATACAGAAAGTTATAGCGATGGCTCAGGTAGATGGCCGAGGCAATGACCATCAAATCCGCGCCAAGGGCAACCAGCCAATGCCAGTTATCCTTGTGGTACAGGGGACGCAAGCGCTGCCTTAGTTCAGCTGAAGGATTAAACCTAGTCATATCGTTCATCAGAATTCCCTTTCTAGATCCAACGTGATTACTACAGACGCCCACGGTTTCTGCCTTGAAGTTTCGTGCCCTGCGCCGGGTTATATCTGCTCCAGCAAAGAGATGAATTCATCCGCCTCGCGAACAGTGTTCCGGGCATTGATGGAGATTCGCACGAAGCGCTCATGCCCCTGCTTCAACATGAAGTACGGGGTATGGGAGGCATACCCCGGCCAACAGTTGACTCCTCGGGCGCGCAGGTAGCCGACGACTTCCGTCGCCGCACAGCGAGCATGAGTAAAAGCGATGATGCCTTGATGATGCGTACCCGGCGCAATCAAGTGGACGTCGGGCATGCGGGCCAGACGCTGGAAAAGAGTTCGGTAGAGCTCGGACTCTTCGCCGTAGGCACTCGACAAGCGTTCCTTGATCGCCCGGTTCAAGCCCACCACTGCCGCGTTGTTGCGTTCGGCAAACTCAAAACCACGGGCATCGTCGAGACGCCGATGGACCACCCCGGATAGATCGACACCGGCCCGGCCCAGATCGGTGAAACGCGGTTGCGCGCAGGCCATGAAACGCTCGGAAAGATAGGCGAATCCCGTACCTCTAGGCCCACAGAGAAACTTCCTGCCGGCCGCCGTCAATACGTCGCAGCCAATGGCCCGCACATCCAGTGCAAGCATGCCCGCCGACTGACAGGCGTCGACAAAATACAGGCCTGGGTAATCGCGCAGAATGTTACCCACCGCGACGATGTCATTGACGATGCCGCAGCAGGAAGGCACATGGACGAGCGAGACGAGCTTGACCTCGGCGCTCATGTTCCGGGCCAACCATTGCAGGTCCAGGTTGCCATCGGCCAACAACGGCATCACCTCGACCACCACCCCGTGCAGGCGTTGCAACGTGGACAATGCAATCAGGTTGCCCGCATATTCGTAAGGCGTGACCAGAACCCGCGCGCCCTCGGTCCAGGTCAGCGACTCCAACGCGGTTACCCAGGCCTTTGTCGCCCCATCGAACAACGCGATGTTGCGCGCCTCGGCGCCGAGCAATCGGGCGATGTTTTCATAGACCTCGACGTCCAGTACCGGAGAATGATTCAGCTCGGTTTCATAGGCGCCCAGCTCGAACTCTTCCTGCAAGTAACGCTGCATCCGGTCCAGCGTCTCTCGGGACATGAGTCCCGAACCGGCCGTGTTGAAATGAATCATGAATGCCCCCCGCGCCTGGAGCCCAGGAAGTAGAACAAGCTGGCCGCGACCACACACAGCGACAGGACGTAGAACATGGTCTGGGGCGCATACAACGACAACACCGCCCCACACAGTACGGGCCCCAGCGCCGCCCCCAGGTTGGACAGGTTCTGCGCGCCGTAGTACACGCCCCGCATGTCTTCCGGCGCGATGTAGTCAATGAACAGATATTCCGCCGGGATAATGATGATTTCCCCCACGGTGAAAATGATCATGGCCACCACCCAGACCATCCAGCCGTGGGCATAAGCGAAACCCAGGAGCCCGGTGATGAAGAACAACATGCCCAGCAGCAACATACGCAACAGATTGTTCTGATGGATCCTGGAGCCGACCAGGTATTGCAGGCCGATCACCACGCAGGCGTTGGTGGTGACCAGGTAGTTGATGATCCGGTAGGTGTTTTCCGGGTCGCTGGTCACGATCAGATACTGCGAGAGATAGGCGGTGAACTGTCCGAATACGATCGCACTGAGAATGCCGCCGATCGTAAAGCAGACCAGCCGGTAATCACGCCCCAGATGAACCAGAACACGAGCGAAGTCATTGTTCGGACGCTCCGCGCCAGCTCCCTGGGGAAGGCGTTCGCCCAACACGCTGTACAGCCCCACGAACCCCACGCCAATCATTGCCGAAACCGCAAAGGGCAGACCAGGGCTGAACTTGGCGAACAACACGCCCAGAAACGGACCGATGGCGTAACCGACATTGGTCAGGGTGTATTTCATGGAAAATACGCTTCCCCGTTTATCGGCAATCACCAGGAAACCGATGCCGGACTTCACGGCGATATCGATCACGGAATAAGAGAGGTTCACCATCACGATGGCGATGATGAACGGCACCAGGCTGGCAACCTGGTAGGCCGCGGCAAATGCCAGGGCAAACAAGGTGGCCGCACCGAGCAGGATGCGATAGTTGGAAAACCTGTCCACCAGGAAACCGCCATAGACCCCCAGCAATGAACTGACGATCAATGCACCGCCTACCACCAGACCGATGTCCGTCACGCCCAGGCCAAATACCTGGGAGCAATAGACCACCAGATAAGGCAACGCCAGCGCCCGGGCAACGGTCAGGATAAACGTCGCTGACAGCAGCAGAATCACAGGCCTCGTATAAACCCTGGCCCCGTCCTGCACCACCAACTCTCCCGAAATGTCGTTCATGCCAGCATGGCCCTGTAGACATCGGGCTCATCCTCACGCAGCAACTCGATGCTTTTCTGGATGGCCGCACGATCCTCACCGAGGATGAAAACGTGGCCCGGGCAGTTTTCCAGGGATATGGTTTCCTTGAGCATGCCCTCATCCTGGATCTTGATGCTGTGCACCCCGGGGATCGCCTTCCACCGCGCCAGCTCAGGCGCCCTCTGGATCTGACCGGCCTGCCGAGCGATCAGAAACACGCAGCTCGAATGGAAGTAGAGCCGGGTTCTCGGCCGCTGACGGTAGTCGAGAAAGGCCTGGGGGTTGACCAGCGAGTCGATCCACAGACTCAACTGGTTATGCCCCAGGGCGCGGGTATAAGCCGACAGATCGATACCGCCCGGCATACGTGCCGCAGTTTCAAGCAGTACGGGCTCATCGTCGACAATCATCAGTTCGCTGTGACCGACCCCTTGGCGGATACCGAGCGCGTCGAGCACGGAAAAAATGTAACGCGACAGGCGTGCGTAGACATCGGCATTGTCCACCGGACACATCAACTGGTTGTAGTCGTGCACTGGCGAATCGCCAATCCGCGTGCGATAGACGCGGATGATTTCGCTGACATAGTGCTGGCCGTCGACACTCACGGTGTTGACGCAGTATTCGATATCTACATCACTGGATTTGCTCGCCGACAGCTCCGACTTGAAATCCGAGTTATCCAGGTACTGCTGAACCAGGACTTCTTCGTTGCTTTCGAGAAAAAGATTACGGCTCGACTTGATCGCCTCGAATGCCCGCTCGACCTCGCCCTCACAGGTGCAGATATGGATATTATCGGAGCCGGCGCTTTTGATCGGCTTCAACACCACGGGCAGGATCCTGTGTTCTTTGACCCACTCCTGGATGGCCGTCAATGACGCCGACTTGAAATGCCTGATCGACCGTACACCAGCCTGCTGCAGCGCCTCATGCATTTCAAACTTGTCGCGCCAGCGAATGGCATGACGCGGATCATTGCGTCGCGTTACATCAAACAATTCGGCCAGGTGAGCGGCCAGCTCCACACCGAACTCGCAACCGGCCAGCACGAACTGGACCGAATAGCCGGCCAAGGCCTGGCGTAATTCGGCATCCGAGCTGTAGAGAATGTCTTCGATAAAATCGGCGGGGCGAAACCAGGGCTTGTAGAACTCGTTGACGTTGGCGGTCGAACGCAGATGCACGCAGTCAAATCCACGGGAGATGAAAGCGGGCGCGATCAGGCTGCCGATCGAATAGGCATCGACGATCAGGACCACATTTTTCTTGTAGTTCACTTGATCGTCTCCCCAGCCTGACTGAGCGCACGGACGGCGTCCTTGATGATACCGGCGGCTTTGTGGATATCGTCGCGGGTAATGTTGATATGCGGCATGAATCGCATTTCCCGGGCGTTATAAGGCAGCCCGCCTACGCCTTGCTTGCGCAGGTAGCCTGCGAACTGCATCGGGGTGATCTCCAGCGAGGCAATATCCAGCGTCACCATGTTGGTGCCCTTATAGCGAGCGGGCGCTTCGTCGATGTCGTTGAGCAATTGATGCAGCAGCGCCGCGTGCTCATGATCTTCGGCCAGGCGTTCGACATGATTGTGCATCGCATAAAGCCCGGCAGCCGCCATCATGCCGGCCTGATGCAAGTCGCCTCCGAACCATTTACGGTATTTCCTGGCACGCTGTATCAGCTCCTGGGAACCCACCATGATCGAGCCGATTGGCGCGCCCAACCCCTTGGACAGGCACATGGACAACAGATCGGCATTGTCGGTATACGAGGTCACATCAATGCCGGAAGCAATGGACGCATGAAGGATGCGTGCGCCATCAAGGTAACGATAGGCGCCGATATCCTGGGCATAGGTAAAGACATCGTTCATCTGCTGCAGAGGAAAGATCGCGCCGCCCTTGCAGCCAAGCGTGTTTTCGATCACCACCACCCGTGGCAGGGCGTAGTTCTGGCTCCAGCGGCATTTGGAGGCGTGGAGTTTTTCCAGGTCACTGACCGTGAACAACCCGCTGTCGTGGGTTGAAAGCGAAAAGTTGACCCCGGAAAATGCCGAAGTCGAGGCGGACTCATAGAAGTTGATGTGGTAGGAGGCGTCCAGGAATATCTCGTCACCCGGGTTCGTCATGGCCTTGATAGCCAACTGGTTGCTCAACGTGCCGCCTGAGGTGAACAGCGCCGCTTCCTTCTGGAAGTATTGGGCGCAGTACTCTTCCAGTGCACGCACCGTCGGATCTTCACCGAAACAGTCGTCCCCCACTTCAGCCTGATAGATCGCCTTGCGCATGCCTTCCGTTGGCTTGGTTACCGTATCGCTTCTGAGATCGATAAACATGAAAGTGCTCCCTTAATAACCTGCGCCAAAGACAATGCGAGAAGGGTCGTAGAAGTCGGCCAGGGCCTCGAGGACATTGACAGGCGACTCCGCCAACCGATGCAGGAAATGCAGGTACCAGCTATCGCCATAGACCGCCGCGATACGACAGGCCAGCCCGGCATCCTTGGCTTTGCGCAACGCCTCGGGTTGCACGCCGTGGAGCATTTCCAGCTCCTCGATGCGGGAATGGAAACCCTGTTCGAAGAGCTGCTTGATCAGGTTCGGATCTTGCGTTGCGCAACTGACCGGAATCCCGGCGTCGAGGATGTCGGCCAGCAGTGTCAAATAGCGCCCATCAAGTTCAGCGCCCCGGGGAAGAGCGACTTCGGGCGCCTCGTTATAAACGCCCTTGACCAGCCTGATCTTACGGCCATAACCAATGATGGCGGGTAGATCATTCACCGTTCTATGCAAGTGTGCCTGCACAGTGAGACCGACATTGGAGTGATCGGGCGCCAACTTGGAATACACTTCCAGGATCTTATCGACCGCCGAAGAGTGCTCCATACTGATCATCACGGGAATATTATGTTTCGCCGCAGCGGACAAAAGGGTGGTGGCATTACGATATGCAGTTTCCGGAGATATCAGCATCCCTACCGCACTTAAATCGAAACCTAACTGGGGAGTTAATTTGGCTTTAGCGAAAGTCTGGATGGATGCCAGGTATTCATCGACAAAAGACTGTACGACGCGCGGGTCATGGTTTTCTTCGCCGACATATTCGACACCGAGCTGATAACCCTTGTCGTAGAGCAGTTGCAGCTTGGCAGGCAGGCCTTCCAGATTCGACGAGACTATATAACGCTGAGCGGCGCGCTCGAATAACCTGAAGAACAGTGAGTCTTTATTGAAAGCGTCTCGACACTCTTGATTCAACGCCAACTTTTTAAGGCCGGCAGAGGTAAGTACGCATGTTTCCTGCGAAGGCATGGGTATCGCTCCTTGATATGTATCGCTCGTCCTGAGCGCCGAGTATTGTGCAATGATTTATTTCTGTCAACACTCCATAAACACAATAAACCCGAGTTAATTCACTGGAGTTTCATGGATATAAAATACAGGAATAAGCAGGGGGCCTACACTAAACAGGGTTTATTACAGTTTCAATAAGCAACTCGTGGCGAGGGTTACTCATCCTCGCCACGGTGCACCGCCTCACGCGCTTATTGAGGCTTGCGATAGCTGTTAACGATAGCCGAAAAATCCTTGCCGCCCTCGCCCCTCTGGCTCATCGCCTGATACAACTGCTGCGCCACTGCGCCCAGCATCACCGGCTGATGAACCTGCCTCGCGGCTTCGGTGGCCAGGCCCAGGTCCTTGAGCATCAGGTCAGCACCAAAGCCACCGGTGTAGCCACGGGAGGCGGGGGCCGTTTCGATCACGCCCGGCCATGGATTGTAGGTATCCGAACTCCAGCAACGCCCCGTGGAACTGTTGATGATGCCGGCCAGAACCTGGGTGTCGATCCCCAGGGCGTCGCCCAGGGCCATGGCCTCGCTGACGCCCACCATCGAAATCCCAAGTAGCAGGTTGTTACAAATCTTGGCGATCTGGCCGGTGCCGACCTCGCCGCAATGGACGATGTTACGGCCCATCTGCGCCAACACCGGCTGCAAGCTGGCGAACAACTCGGCGGTGGCGCCGACCATGAAGGTCAACGTGCCGGCCGCCGCGCCGCCGGTGCCGCCCGAAACCGGCGCATCGGCCATCGCCACGCCTTGTTTGGCGGCAGCGGCCGCAATGTCGCGGGCGGTCTGTGGGTCGATGGTGCTGCAATCGACCGCTGGCGTGCCGGCGGCGATGCCGGCCAGCACGCCACCCTCACCCAGCCAGACGCTGCGCACATGGGCGGCGGCCGGCAGCATGGTGATCACTAGTTCCGCCCCTTGGGCTGCATCGCGGGGCGAGGCGCTGACCGTGCCGCCCAACGCCGCGAGTTCAGCCAGCACGGTCTGGTTCAGGTCGAACAGGTTCAGCGAATGGCCGGCCTTGAGCAGGTTGCGCGCCATGGGCGCGCCCATGTTGCCCAGGCCGATGAATGCGATGTTCATGTCCGACTCCTTAGCGCAGATTGATGGTGGTGTTCACACCGTCATTGACGCTGTCATCATCGAACCAGCGTGCGGTAACGGTCTTGGTCTGAGTGTAGAACTGCACCACCTGTTTGCCGTACGGGCCAAGGTCACCGAGCTTCGAACCGCGGGAGCCGGTGAAGCTGAAGAACGGCACCGGCACCGGAATCGGGATGTTGATCCCTACCTGGCCGACGTCGATTTCACTCTGGAACTTGCGCGCCGCCGCACCGCTCTGGGTGAACAGGCCGGTGCCATTGCCGAACGGGTTGGCGTTGACCAGGGCAATCGCCTCGTCGAGGGTGTCGACTTCCAGCACCACCAGCACCGGGCCGAAAATCTCTTCGGTGTAGATACGCATCTTGTTGGTCACGCCGGAAAACAGCGTCGGCCCGACGAAGTTACCCTCTTCGAAGCCCGGCACGCTGACGCCCCGGCCATCGAGCTCCAGCTTCGCCCCTTGCTGCACGCCGCTCTCGATCAATTCGAGGATCCGTGCCTTGGCCCGCTTGGAGATGACCGGGCCGATGTCGGTGCCCGGCTCGCTTCCGGCGTTGACCTTGAGCTTCTGCGCCAACGCTTTCAGTTCCGGCAGCCATTGCCTGGCCGCGCCCACCATCACCACCACGGAAGTCGCCATGCAACGCTGGCCCGCCGCGCCGAAGCCGGCCCCCACCAGGGCGTTGAGGGTTTGTTCGCGGTTGGCATCCGGCAGCACCACCGCGTGGTTCTTGGCGCCCATCATCGACTGCACGCGCTTGCCATGACGCCCCGCCAGGTCATACACATGGGTGCCGACCGCCGTCGAGCCGACAAACGACACCGCCTTGATGTCTTTATGAGTGCAAAGGGCATCCACCACGTCCTTGCCACCATGCACCACGTTGAGCACGCCCGCCGGCACACCGGCTTCCACGGCCAGCTCGACCAGCAACATGGTCGACAGCGGATCCTGTTCCGACGGTTTGAGGACAAAGGTGTTGCCGCAAGCGATGGCCATGGGGAACATCCACAACGGAATCATCGCCGGGAAGTTGAACGGGGTGATACCCGCACAGACACCGATCGGCTGGCGCAGCGTGTAGGTGTCAACGCCACCGGCGACGTTCTCGGCAAACTCGCCCATCTGCAGGGTGCCGATGGAGCAGGCGTGCTCGACCACTTCCAGGCCACGGAAAATATCACCTTCGGCGTCTGCGAGGGTCTTGCCCTGCTCGGCGCTGAGCACAGCGGCAATGCGTTTGGAATGTTCGCGGATCAGCGCCTGGAGCTTGAGCATGATGCGCATCCGCGCGCCGATCGGCGTCAGCTTCCAGGTCTGGAAGGCACGTTGGGCAGCTGCAATGGCGGCATCGACTTCCGAGGCGGTGGCAAACGGGACCTTCGCCAGCACTTGCTGGGTGGCCGGGTTGACGATGTCTTGCCATTCGCTGGAACGGGATTCAACCCACTGGCCGTCGATCAACAGCTTGACGGTCTGCAGGGTGGTGTCACTGGGCGTAAGGGAAACGTTCATGCTGGCCTCCGGGATTGTTCTTATAGAGAGCGTTGATTCAGCAGAAACCAAGGCGCAAAGACACCCTTGGTGATGAGACGATTTTTGGAGTATAGATGTGCAAACTTCTAATAAGAACGCACATAAAAACCGGTCCATCATGCAAAAAAACATCACCTCCCTCGGTTCGCTGAACTGGGACGACCTCAAGTTTTTCCTGGAAGTGGCCCGCACCCGCAAGGCCAGCACCGCGGCCAAGCGCCTCGGCGTCGACTACACCACGGTGTCGCGCCGCATCGGCTCGCTGGAAGCCTCGTTGGGTACGTTGCTGTTCGAGAAATCCCGGACCAACGGCTTCGTCCTGACCGCCGAAGGCCAGCGCCTGCTGAGCTACGCCGAATCGATCGAAAGTACCCTGCACATGGCCTGCGAACAGGTGTCCGGATCGGGCGTCGCGCTGTCCGGCCATGTGCGCATGGGCTGCACGGAAGGCTTCGGCAGCTACTTCATCACGCCGCAATTGAGCCACTTCGTCGACGCCTACCCAGCCATTTCGGTGGACATCCTGCCGCTGCCGCACTTCATCAGCCTCTCCAAGCGCGAGGCCGACATTGTCATCGCCCTGGAGCGCCCCGAACATGGTCCTTACGTATGTTGCAAACTCTGTGACTACCGGCTGCAGCTCTACGCCACCCAGCCCTATCTGGACAACCACCCGCCCATCCAGCGTCCGTCGGATCTGAGCAAGCATTCGTTCATCAGCTATGTGGATGACCTGGCCTTCAGTTCGGAGCTGCTCTACCTGGCAAACGTGCTGCCCGACGCCAACGCCCATCTGCGCAGCACCAGCGTGATCGCGCAGTTCGTGGCGGCGCAGCAAGGGCGCTCCCTGGCGATTCTGCCGTGCTTCCTCGCCGCCCAGGATCCACGGTTGCTGCCAGTCCTGCCGGAGGACATCACCATCACCCGGCAGTTCTGGATGTACTGCCGCGAGGACCTGCGCAAGCTCAAGCGGATTACGTTGTTGTGGGATTACATCCGGGAGGTGACTGAACAGAATCGGGCCCTGCTGATGGGCGCGACCCGGGAAATGGTGTTTGCCGATTAGTCGGCAATGACCACGATGGCCACGCGACGGTTCTCCGTCCGGCCTTCGACCGTGTCGTTGGAGGCGACCGGTTTGCTGCTGCCCAGGCCGCGGGATTGGACGTTTTCTTCGCGCATGCCAACGCCAATCAGCACCTTGCTCACGCTACTGGCCCGACGTATCGACAGTTGATCGTTATAGGCCTGGGAACCCGATGCGTCGGTATGACCATCGACACGCACCCGTTCGATTCCGGCGCCCAGCAGCGCCTTGCCGATTCGCTCGACGATCTCGGTGCTGGCTTCATTCAGGCTTTCCACGTCGCTGCCAAACAGCACCTTGCCCGACAGGCCGAACGCCCACCCCTCGTCGGTCAGTTTGAATCCTTGCTCCTTGAGCACGGCAATCTGCGCAGGCGTCAGGCCTTTTGGCGGGGCCGTCTGGCAACCGCTCAGAGCCAGGACGGCCATGAACAGAAATGAAATGAATAGTTGCGGGACAGATTGAGGGTATGAACGCACGCGTCAGCTCCTGGTGTTGAAGTTAAGCAACGGGGTGCTCCGTCCCCGTCGAATGTTGGCCGCCTCGGGCAAGGCGCTTGGCCTGGTACATCGCTGCGTCGGCGGCATGCAGCAAAGCGCCCGGAGTGGCGCCATGATCGGGATAGACCGCAATGCCGACACTGAGCGACGTCAGCACCGAAGCATTACCGGGCAATTGAATCGGTATTTCCATACTGGCGATGATTTTCTCAGCGATCCGTTCGGCGTCCTCGATCTTGTGCAACGGCGCAAGCAGCACCGCGAACTCGTCCCCCCCAAGGCGCGCCACCAGGTCATCCTCACGAAGCTGGGCACGGACCCGGGTCGCCACCGCTGTCAGTACGGCATCGCCGGCAGCGTGGCCGAAATTGTCATTGATGCCCTTGAACCGATCACTGTCCAGGTACAACACCGCCACTTGCTCGTCGAGCTTGCTGGCGTTGCGCAAGGCACGAATCAGCCGCCCCTCGAAAAACGCCCGGTTCGGCAGCCCGGTCAGGCTGTCGTGGCTGGCTTGGTGGGCCAGGGTTTCGTTCTCGCTCTGCAGATGGGTCTGCCAGGATTCGAGTTCGGCGAGCAGCGCGTTGAAGTCGTTGCCGAGGTTATCCAGTTCGGCGATGGCAGCCGGCGGTACCCGTCGGTCCAGGGCGCGCTCGCTGCGTGCCGCGTGGGCCACGTCCGCCAGACTGCGCAAGGGACCGGTGATCGCCTGCAACTGGCGCCTGGCCAGATAAAGCGCCACCCAGGCGCTCACCGCCGTGCACACGATGATTCCCGCCAGGCCGCTGAGCAAAAAGCGCAACAGACTGCCACCATGCCCCGCAAGATGGACACTGCCAACGGCTTGCCCTTGATGAAGGATCGGCACGCTGATGGGTTTTTCCAGGAAGGCCTTGGCGATATGCATCTCCAGTTCCGACAACAGACCGGTTTCCGGTCGCTGCCAATGCGCCAGCAGGCGGCCATGCTCATTGAATACGCGGGCGTCGGCGACCTCTTCGGTGGTGGCAATCAATGCCAGCGCCTCGGTGGCAGCCACCGAGTCATCGAATACCACGGCCGCCTCCACCGTGTAGTTGATCGACCGTGCGATCAAGTGCAGGTTGTGATCGGCATAAACCCGTAATGCAAGCACTCCCAACAAAGTCAGGGAGACACTCGCCATGGTCACTGCCACCAGCGCAACGATCAGATGGCCGCGGCCGATGACCGAGCCCAGGGTGGGACGGACACGCGAGGCTGGCAGGCTCATGGCGCTGCCGACCTGCGACGTGAAAGCTGCAGGACACTCGGGTGGATGCGTACGCCACTGCGCGCGACCGAATCGAGGTTGACCTCGAACGCCACCTGTTCATCGCCCACCCGCAGACAGAACAGGCTGCCCACGGTGCACTGGTCACCGCCTTCGCTGATGCTCAATACCGGTTTGCCGATCAAGGAGGCAAACAGTTGGGTGTGCTCATCGGCAGTCAATCTGCCGACATAGACCGCGTTGCATTCATCGGCGATGCCAGGGTAATCCGCCAGCAAACGTCGCACATTCACTGTTCGGCCAGTGGCTTGGGTAGTGCCTTTGACCAGATCGTCGGTGTATTGGGTCGGACCGACAATGCAAAGCTGCAGCTCGGTAGGCTCTATGGGCCAACGGGCGTAGCTGAGAATGCCCAATACGACTTGGGTCACCGCCTCGGCCCGCATCTGCGCGTGACTTATGGACTCCTGGTTTTCAGCCACCAGGACAGGCGACAGCAAACACAAAAAACCGGCAAGCAGATAACGCCTCCAGTCCTTGGCGCGCAGTGCTTGCTGAACAGCTCCACCCATGGAAACTCTCTTGATCGATCCAATAAACGTCGGAACGATAGCACAGTGCCAAAAAGCCAGCGAGACAACGTCTTACGGTGGTTTCCGACAGAAAAACGACGTCATTAAAATCCCTTGCCATGAACCTCTGTGCACTCAGCTGCGCAGCTCCAGATCCAGCATCAACCCGCTCAGGCGCTTGACCTTGCGCCGAACCGCTTCCTCGAATATTCCCGGTCGTGGCTCGATCAGGCTGAACCACTGCTTGGCCCGGGTAATGGCTGTGTACACCAGCTCCTTGGTCAATACGGGGTTCAGCGCATCCGGGAGAATCAGCGCCGTATGAGTGAACTCCGAGCCCTGGGATTTATGCACGGTCATGGCATACACGGTTTCCACATCATTCAAGCGGCTGGGCAGGACGAAGCGCACACCGCCCTGTCCGTCGTTGCGAGGGAAGGCCACCCGCAGGACCTGCCTGCCCACATCCGACCCATCGCGCTCGGGCAATTTGAGGGCAATCCCGATATCGCCGTTCATCAAACCCAGACCATAGTCGTTGCGGGTCATCAAGACCGGACGGCCTTCATACCACTGGTGGTCGCTGTCGATAAGACGGGCCTTGAGCAGCGCCGCGGTCACTCTCTGGTTCAACCCTTCGACGCCCCAGGGGCCTTTACGCACAGCACAGAGCAATTGGAAAGCATCGAACGCAGAGAGGACGTCCCGGGCCCAATCGACCCAGCAGGCATCCTCCAATGGACGGGACGCCGCCGGCCGTCGTTGTCGCAGCAGGCTCAGGTAATGCCGATAGCCCTGGGGGCCTTCTGCCTGGCCTTCAAGCAGCAAGCGCTCCAGCGCCCCATCATGCTCGCCCTTCAATGCCAGGGAAAACAGGTCGGCATGGCGCTTGCCCACCAGCAACTGGCGCGCCTTTTCGGGCTGCTGTTGGTTGACCCATCGAGCCAGTTGGCCAATACCACTGCCCTCGCCAAAGCGACGGGAGTGCCGGAGCATGACCACTTGCTGTGCCAATGGATGGGAGCCATCGATGTCTTGCTGCAAATCAGCGGCTGACAGGTCTTCGCCACTGACCGACTCAAGCCAGGCGCGGGTTCGGGCGTTGTACCAGCCCTCCTCGGCATCCCGACACAAATCCGCCAGGACCGCACCGGCTTCCACCGAGGCCAACTGATCCTTATCCCCGAGCAGCACCAACCGTGCATGAGGCGGCAGCGCATCCAGTAGATTGGCCATCATTTCCAGGTCGATCATGGATGCCTCGTCGATCACCAGTACGTCCAGTGGTAACCGATTCCCCCCATGGTGCCGAAAATGTCGGGTCCCCGGCCGGCTGCCCAGCAACCGATGGACAGTAGTCACGTCGCAAGGAATCCGTTCGCGCACGGCATCGGGGACATCCAGGGTCCGGACCTGCTGGCTGATGGACTCGGTCAGCCGCGCCGCCGCCTTGCCGGTCGGCGCTGCCAGGCGGATCCGCAGCGGCTTTCCGGCTTCGACGGCGGGCGCCTGAAGCAGCGCCAGCAAGCGCACGACAGTGGTGGTCTTGCCGGTGCCCGGGCCGCCGGTCACGATGCTGAAGGCACCCCGGGTCGCCAGGGCACAGGCCAGTTTCTGCCAGTCGATCAGACCCGCGGCCGGCCCGAACAGCCCGTTCAAGCGTTCGCTCAGATCGACGGGGGCGACCTCCTGTTCGGCCAGCCGTTGACGCAACGCCTCATCGATCCGCCGCTCATAGGTCCAATAGCGCCGCAGATAAAGGCGTTTACCGGAGAGGACCAACGGGCGTTGCCGTGCTTCCTCACGCTCATCTGCGGCCAGGGCCACCAGGGGGCTGAAGGCCAGGATCTTGCACCAATGGGCGCCCTCCAGGTTCCGCAATATCTGCGATGGCAACAACATCACACCGGTTTGCGAATCTCCCTCGGGGGGAAGCGACAAGGCAAAATCCGGTTCCTTGAGCGTTTCGAACAGATCCAGACAGACATGCCCATGGCCCAGCTGATGACTGGCAAGCGCCGCCGCGAGCAGCACCAATGGATCGTCGTCGGGCGCCAGCTCATGAAGGAATGCGACGAAGGCTTTGTCCAGGGCACGCAACCAACCACGCTCGACCCAGCGCGTCAGCAACAGCAGCAGGTCATTCGCACGGTCCAAAGGCGCCAGTTCGGCCAGGCTTTCGTCATCCGACGATGTGGGCAGCAGATCGACAAAGGTCCGACTCATAGCAATTCTCCCTGTACCCATGCCGGCTCGGCCTTGGGCTCGGGCGCCCCTTGGAAAAGGCGATCCAATTGTTCGATCAGTGCTCGCGCGGGCTTGGTGAAATAGATCCCTTGACTGGCCGCACGGGTGCCACGGAGGAACAGGTACAGCGCACCGCCGACATGTCGGTCGTAGTCATAGTCGGGCAGCCGCGCCTTGAGCTGACGATGCAGCGCCAGCAAGTACAGTACATATTGCAGATCGTAGCGATTTTCGAGGATCGATTGCTCCATGGCCTGAGGGGTGTAAGCCGTGTCATCGCTTCCCAACCAATTGGATTTGTAGTCCGCCACGTAATATCGCCCTTCATGCTCGAAGGTGAGATCGATGAATCCCTTGAACATACCGTTGAGCAGCACCGGCTCGGCGGCGACGCGGGCCACACCGCCATGGGTGAATCGGCAAACCAGCTCATCGAGCTTGAGCACATCGACCTTGTGGCTGGCGAACCAGAACTCCATCTCTACCTGGAACCGGGTCAGGTGCTCAAGCACCACCGGCGGCTGATCGTTGCCGATGCGCATAGGCGTTGCTACCAAGTGCTGCAACCAATCGTTGAGCGTCGTGATCCAGCCTGTCCAGCCTCGACGGTTGCAACGCCGCGCAATGGCGTCCTCGACGGCCGTTGGAGCGACGGCAAACCCTTCTCCGGCGATCCACTCCAGGAGGCCGTGGAGGAAAGTGCCGGGGTTGGGCCCGCGAGGGAAACGGTGAATGTCCCCCCCGATGGCGACCACCTCCCTGGGCGCATCAGGATCAAGCCGCTCATCGTCGAACAGTTTCTGGGCCTGGGGATCTTCCGGCGCCGTGTCGCTGCCCGCACTCAGGGTCTCACCGATGCGCAAGGCGCTATAGGAGGCGATCCACCAGTTTTCGCTGGCTTTGCGCACCGGTCTCAAGGGGTCGAGCAGCACGGCGTCGTTGCGCGCAGGTCGATAGCGTTCGTCGGTGGACTGAGGCAACTCCTGGTAACTCACCGCAGCACTGCCTTGTTGCAGGTCCTCCAACCAACGCCGCAATTGCGCCGACTCGGGCAGCGGCACACCGCCGCCCAACAGATAACCCAGCGCCGACAGATGCAGGATCGAGCTGCTGTTATTACCCCGCTTGAGATCCGCAACCCCCAGCCAACAGGCATGTTGAGCGCGGGTAAGCGCCACGTAGAGCAGGCGCAGGTCCTCGGCCAGACGTTCGTCATCAGCCTTGGCGACCAGCTCGGCGGAAGGCTTGAGGCTGATCTGCGCCTTGCCGGTTTCATCGTGGTAATGCAGGGGCAACCGGCTGCCATCCACCGGCTTCGTCGAACAGATGAACGGCAGGAACACCAACGGATACTCCAGCCCCTTGGACTTGTGGATCGTCACCACCTTGACCAACTGCTCATCGCTTTCCAGGCGCAGGATCTGTTCTTCTCCAGCTTGACCGGACAAGGCGAGGTGCTCCGCCAGATGCCGGATCAGGGCTTGTTCACCGTCCAGCTCACCGGCCGCCTGTTGCAGAAGTTCGCTGAGATGCAGCAGATTCGTCAGCACTCGCTCACCGTCATCGCGCCTGATCAATGCCTGGGGCAGCTCGAAATCATGCAGCAGGCGCCGCAACATAGGCAGCACCCCCTGGGTCCGCCAGACCGTACGGTAGCCACGGAACTGCATGACTCGCGCCTCCCAGGCCAACTCGTCCTGGTTGAGTCGCTCCAGCTCCGTGAGCGGCAGATCCAGGGTGATGCTCGCCAGCGCGGCCCGCAATGGCCGCTCGGCATCCGGCTCGGCACAGGCCCTGAGCCAGATCAGCAAATCCCGAGCTTCCTGCGAGGCAAAGACCGAATCCTTATCGGACAGATAGACACTGCGTACGCCCCGCACGGATAACTCGTCCCGCACGGCCTGCGCTTCTTTACCGTCACGCACCAGGATCGCAATGTCTGCAGGCAACAGTCCACGCAGGGCTTTTCCTTCCTCGATGAAGCCGTCGCGTCCCGACTGGCCGCCGTTGAGCAGCCCGGTGATTTCACTGGCGCAGGCCGCCGCCATTTGCTGTCGATAGACCGAACCCGAGAGCGGCTTGTCCGACGGCAGGTGCCAGATATTCAACGCGGCGAGAGGCTGACCCGCGACCTGTAAGGCCTCCTTTCGGCCTTGGGCATCAACGGGCAGAAATGGCACAGGATTCCTGTCCGGCGCTTCGCGAAACAGAAAAGCCCCGCGCCCGCTCGGACGGGATTCGGCGTTCTGGAAAATATGGTTTACCGCGCCCACCATGGCGTGGCTAGAACGGAAGTTGGTTCCCAGGGTATGCAGCCTGCCGGCGGTCGCCTCACGGGCACGCAGGTAGGTGTGGATATCGGCACCACGAAAGGCATAGATGGCCTGTTTCGGGTCACCGATCAGAAACAGTCCCGTCTCAGGGTTGTTGTCCTCAATGCGGTAGATGCTTTCGAAGATCCGGTATTGAACCGGGTCGGTGTCCTGGAACTCGTCGATCAATGCGACCGGAAACTGCTCGCGTATCAGGCTTGCCAGGCGCTCTCCACCGTCGGCCAGCAGCGCCGCGTCCAGCCTCAGTAGCATGTCGTCGAAGCCCATCTCCGCGCGTCGACGTTTCTCTGCCTCAAACCGCGTGCCCACCCATTGGGCCGCATGCTGCAACACCGCTGCATCCGGAGTGGGCAAGGCCTCCAGGCTGGCCTTGAGACTGGCCATGGCTTCCAGCCCAGGATGGCTGGGTACATCGCCTTTCCAGGCCTCGGCCATGCCCTCGGGAGTCAACCGCGTAAACCCGGTGCCGATATCCAGGAGCTCGAGGCTCTCGTCATCCACCCAGGCGGAGATTTTCTGAAACCACGGCTCGAAATAGCGCGCCTGCATCTTGCGCCCGTCGACGCTCTTGTTGGCAACGCCTTGCTGGCAGATCTCCAGCAACTCCACCGCCCATTGCCGCCATGGCGCCTTGAGGTCGAGCAACGCGGCACTGCGCTCCTGAAGCGATGCCAGGATGAGCTCGGCAGGCTCAAGCCCGTCAGCATTGCCACGCTCGCTGGAAAACAGCCCCCGCACCCGCGGCAACAGGGCAGCGGGCCCTCCCCAATGGGTGCGCACCCAGTTCAACGCTTCGCCCTGCATCGAGTAGCAGAACAGCCGCCAATAGTCCCGCAGCACCTCGCCGAGCAACTCACTGTGATCGGTTTCCAGGGTTTGAGTAAACAGGCTGCCGCTGTCGAAGGCGTGCTCGCGCAACATCCGCTGACACCAGCTATGAATGGTCGAGACCGCTGCCTCATCCATCCATTGCGCGGCGATGTCCAACCGATTGGCACAACCGGGCCACTGCGCTTCGTCGAACTCGTTACGCAACTGGGCAATCAGTGAGTCGGGGGCCGGAATCTCATCACGAAAGAAACGTGCGGCTTCGGCCAGGCGTGTGCGGATGCGTTCGCGCAGCTCCTTGGTGGCGGCGTCCGTAAACGTCACGACCAGAATTTGTGGAGGCAGCAGCTCGCGACCAAACCCGGTCGCCGAACCACCATGCCCCAGCACCAGCCGCAGGTACAACGCTGAAATGGTGAAGGTCTTGCCAGTACCCGCGCTGGCTTCGATCAATTGGCTTCCGCGCAGGGGAAAAGCCAGGGCCAGAGGTGTCTGCCGACTCATGATTGCGCCTCCTCGCCGATTGCGGAACGCCAGGGAGCCTCGAACAGCGGCCGATAGAGCGCATCGCACCAGTCAGGAAATGTCTCGTCTGCCATCAGGGCATCGAAGTCGACAAACTGCCGGGCCAGGGCCGGACTTTCCCGCCGCTCGCCTTCCGAAGTCAGCCCATCGCCTTCGTAGGTTTTTCGGGCCGCCGCCTCGGCTTTATCCGGGTCCACCTGGCCAAGCCAGGCGAAGGCTGTTTTCACCGCGATCGGAAGTGGCTGGCGCATGCCTGACTGCCAAGCCTGCAACAGGTCGCTGAGCAGTCTTCTCGCAACGGGTTCTTCAAAAGGTGCCAGCAGCAAACTGTCATCACTGGCCACCAATGCGGTGGTCATCGACAGCCCGCTGGCGCACGCCACGAGATGATTGACCCAGGGACGTATCAGGCGGTGCCACTTGCGGGTCCTGACGGAGCCGATGCTGTTGGGTATGGCAGTGATGGCAAGGACCGCGCCGTCGGAGCGTTGGTGCAGGCCACTGAGCCATCCTTCGACACTGACGTCATGCAATTGGAGACTGACAGGCACCGCGCTGGTCAACGGAGTGGGCCATAACGCCAGAAGCTGCTGATATCGCTTGAGCAGATCCGGCAGAGGCTCGATCAGTTCGCGCTGCATGCACTCACCAAAACCCGCCATGGGTAACAGGCCGCTGTTCTGCAGGCGCCTGGCATGGGCCTCCAAGGCAAGATCCGGTTGGTCCAGGCGTACCAGGGCAGCTTCCAGCAAGCTGTCGCTCAGGCTGTAGCGTTGGAGGGCATCGAGCACGAAGGGTTCGTCATCAGCCAACGGGGCTTCGATGGCCTCGAAGAACACCTTTAGTCTCTGGCTGAAAAAGTGGCGGACGGGGTTGCGCAAGAAGTCCTGCAGTTGCCCCAGGCTCAAGGGTTCTTCCTGAACATAGGGTTCCAGCACTTGGCCGCTACCCACAGGGGCCAGGTTGTCGTGGAGTATTCGCCATTCGCTGGCATAGCTGAACAGTTCACTGCCCTGGAGGAAATAACGGGCACTGAACGGTTGCAGGGGATGCTCCTGGGTCAGCGCCTCGAGAAGGACCTGGTTATCGTCCGCCAATCGCCAGCCACTGGCCAGGTGATCCCGCAACTGGCCGATCAACACCGAAGCGGGTCGCTCGCTGTTATCGCGGATACTGCGCCCTACCCAGCTGATATAGAGTTTTTCCCGGGCCGACAGCAGCGCCTCCAATAGGAGGTAACGATCATCCTCCCGCCGGGAGCGATCACCGGGACGATAGTCGCTACCCATGAGATCGAAATCCAACGGCGGCTGAGCTCTCGGATAATCGCCGTCGTTCATCCCCAGCAGGCATACCAGATTGAAGGGGATTGCCCGCATCGGCATCAGCGTGCAAAAGTTGACCGCTCCGGCGAGAAAGCGTTGAGACAACCGACCTTGATCCAGCCCTGCCAGCCAAGCCTCGCGTACCACCGTCAACGGCAATTCATCCTGCAGCCCAACCGACTCGCAGGTTTCCAACCACGTTTCGCGCAGGTCCTCCAGCTGGGCCAGCAGATAGTCGTCATGCTCACTGTCCGCCAGGAAAAACAACTGCATCAGGTCACGCAAACGGGAGCCCCACACCTGCGGGGATGCGGGCTCGGTGAGCGACTGATGGGCGACTTCCAGCGCGTCCAGTAAAGTGGCCAATGGCCCGATCAATGCCGCGTCAAGGCCACCGATTTCGTCATACGGCTCAATGCCTTCATAGGCATCCGAACTGCCGACGGCATATCCCAACAGCATGCGTCGCAGACCAAACCGCCAGCTATTCTGCTCAAGCTCGGCAGGCAGACCGAGCCCGGCGCGATGTTCGGCATTCATGCCCCAACGAATACCGGCACCCTCGATCCAACGGTGCAGTGTCGGCAAGTCGGCTTCATCAAGGCCGAATCGCTTGCGCAGGGCCGGGACATCCAACAAGTCGAGGATTTCGCTGACGGGGAAGCGGCTATCGGGCAGCTTCAGCAAATGCTCCACGGCAATCAGTAGCGGATCACGTCCGCGCTGTCCCTGGTCGGTCAGGGTGAAGGGAATGAAGCGCGGATCCGTCCTGTCGAGCTGACCGAACACGGCACGGATATGCGGAGCATAACTGTCGATGTCCGGGACCATGACGATGATGTCTCGAGGGCGCAGCGTCGGGTCCGCGCTGAAATGAGCCAACAACTGGTCATGCAGGATCTCGACTTCGCGCTGGGCGCTGTGGGCGATATGAAAACGGATCGATCCGTCTCGCTCCGTATCGACGACAGGCCAGCGCTCCCGGGTTTCAGCCAGGGGGCGCAGCTCGAGAATGTCATCCTGCAACTGGCTGAGCAGGGTCGTGGGGTTGCCATCACTGAACAGGTCGATCCGGCCGTC
Organism: Pseudomonas sp. SJZ078; assembly: GCF_007828255.1. Lineage (NCBI taxonomy): Bacteria > Pseudomonadati > Pseudomonadota > Gammaproteobacteria > Pseudomonadales > Pseudomonadaceae > Pseudomonas > Pseudomonas sp. SJZ078. The sequence goes on from NZ_VIUG01000034.1 coordinate 64,518, forward strand.
GCGAAACACCGAGCGGTAGCGATTGGGATCATCGTAGCTGTCGAGCAGGTTGATATAGTCACGCCCCTGCTTGCCCCACGCCGCGAGTAACGGATGGGCATGTTGATGCAGAGATTGCGGATCGAGGATAGCGGGCATGCCAGCCTTGCGTGCCTGACGTTTATACTCGTGACGCAACAGGTCCTTGTCGGCCACGATGTCCGCCCAGTGATGGCGACAAGGGTTGTGGACACACAATAGAACCTGGCTGAACCGCGACAGACCGGCCAGCGCCTCCAGGGCCTGGGCCGGCAGCGAGGAAATACCAAACACTATCACCCGTGCAGGAAGTCCTTTCGGAGCGGTTTCCAGGCTGTTGATACGCTCGATATACCGTTGATGGACGCCCGCACGGCTTTGAGCCATGCCTTCTTCTCCCACATCCACCAACAAGGCTCGCCACAGCTCGGCTTGCCAGCAATCGGCAGGCGCAAGCGCCTTGATTTCGCCCCGGACATTTCTCGTCTGGTGCCGGCCCTCCGCCCAGTCCTCCAGCCAGTCGGCCCGGTACACCTGATACTGGTCGAACAGATCGGCAAGGCGCTCGGACAACTGATAGCGCTTGCGCAGGTCAGTGTCGTGGGTGAGGAACCGACGCAGGGGCTCGAAATGAGGCTGTTCGATCAACTGCGGCAAAAGGCGCATCAGTCGCCAGGTGAGCGGGGCTTTATCCAGCAGTGACTTGGCCGGAATCTCATCGCGCCCCAGGACCGTTCTATAGAGTTGCCACATGAAGCTGCCGGGCAGCTGTACATCAATGGCTGCCGCAATGCCGCAGCCGCCGGTATCGTCGTCTTCCGAATCCTCAGCCAGTGCCAGTTTGAGCCATTGGGCGATTCCGTTGCTCTGTACCAGTGCAATTTCATTCTCAAGCGGGGCCAGCGGATAACGTCGCATCAAGCTGATTACCAGGCTGCGCAGCTCATCAAGGCGATTGCCATGAATCACCATGAAGGCTGGGCTGAGGGACGTTGCGTCCGGCATAAAGGCATCCTTGAAAATGCAAAAAGCTAGGGCCGAACCTTAGCATTGTCGGGGGGTTGTAGCGTAAGCGTCTGCCGAAGTCACCTTGCGTGACTCAGGCCGGCACCCACTGATGCGGTAGCAGTTGATCAATCTCACTGGCACGCTGTGTTGGCAGC
>NZ_VIUG01000035.1:0-61454 GCF_007828255.1 Pseudomonas sp. SJZ078
CGCGGGTGTAGGTCTTTCGCTCTTGCATGGATCCTCCTGATGGGGCGAATCATATCGCCCTTAAGAGGTGTCCGGGATCATTAAGCCAGTTCAGGCTCGCTCCCACAGAAAAGCAAAAGCCCCTGCCATCGATCAGATGACAGGGGCTTTTTCATGCCTTGGGATTGATCAGTCCCGATCGCGCTCCAGCAACGGTTTCAGGTAGTGCCCTGTGTGGGACTGCTTCATCCCGGCGACTTGCTCAGGCGTACCCACCGCGATGATCTGGCCGCCCTTGGAGCCGCCTTCCGGTCCCAGGTCTACCAGCCAGTCGGCGGTCTTGATCACGTCCAGGTTGTGTTCGATCACCACCACGGTGTTGCCGTGGTCGCGGAGACGATGCAGCACGTCGAGCAATTGCTGGATATCGGCAAAGTGCAGGCCGGTGGTCGGCTCGTCGAGGATGTACAGCGTCTTGCCGGTGTCGCGCTTGGATAGCTCGCGGGACAGCTTGACCCGCTGGGCTTCGCCGCCGGACAGCGTCGTCGCCGATTGGCCAAGCTTGATGTACGACAGGCCGACATCCATCAACGTCTGCAGCTTGCGCGCCAGGGCCGGCACCGCGTCGAAGAACTCCCGGGCCTCCTCGATGGTCATCTCGAGGGTTTCATGGATGTTCTTGCCCTTGTATTTGATCTCAAGGGTCTCGCGGTTGTAGCGCTTGCTCTTGCACACATCGCAAGGCACGTAGATGTCCGGCAGGAAGTGCATTTCCACCTTGATCAGGCCGTCGCCCTGGCAGGCTTCGCAGCGCCCACCCTTGACGTTGAACGAGAACCGTCCCGGACCGTAGCCCCGGGAGCGGGATTCCGGCACGCCGGCGAACAACTCGCGGATCGGCGTGAACAACCCGGTGTAGGTCGCCGGGTTGGAGCGCGGTGTACGGCCGATCGGGCTCTGGTCGATGTCGACGACCTTGTCCAGATGTTCCAGGCCCTTGATGCTGTCGTGAGCGGCGGCTTCCAGGGTCGTCGCGCCGTTCAGGGCCGTGGCACTGAGGGGGAACAGAGTATTGTTGATCAGAGTCGATTTGCCCGAGCCGGACACGCCGGTGACGCAGGTCAGCAAACCAATCGGGATTTCCAGGTCGACGTTGCGCAAGTTGTTGCCGCGGGCGCCCTTGAGGGTCAGCGACAGCTTCTTGTTGCGCGGCGTTCGTTTGGCCGGGACCTTGATCTTCACCCGCCCCGACAGATATTTGCCGGTCAGGGAGTCGGGGTGCGCCATGACTTCGGCGGCGGTGCCCTGGGCGACGATATGCCCGCCATGCACGCCGGCACCCGGGCCGATGTCCACGACGTAATCAGCCAGGCGGATCGCGTCTTCGTCATGCTCGACCACGATCACCGTGTTGCCGATGTCCCGCAGGTGCTTGAGGGTGCCGAGCAGCCGGTCGTTGTCCCGCTGGTGCAGGCCAATGGACGGTTCGTCGAGGATGTACATCACTCCCACCAGGCCGGCGCCGATCTGGCTCGCCAGGCGGATACGCTGGGCTTCGCCGCCGGACAACGTGTCTGCGCTGCGGTCGAGGGTGAGGTAATCCAGGCCGACGTTCACCAGGAATTGCAGACGCTCGCTGATTTCCTTGAGGATCTTGTCGGCGATTTCGCCCCGGCGGCCGGTGAGCTTCAAGCCGGCGAAGTAATCGGTGGCATCGCCGATCGGCAGGTTGGTCACTGCCGGCAATGTCTTCTCGCCGACCCATACATGCCGTGCTTCGCGACGCAGGCGGGTACCGCGGCAATCAGGGCAGGGCTGGGTGCTGAGGAACTTGGCCAGTTCTTCGCGCACGCTGGCCGATTCAGTCTCGCGGTAGCGCCGCTCGAGGTTTGGCACGATGCCTTCGAACGGGTGGGAGCGCTTGACGATATCGCCTCGGTCGTTCAGGTATTTGAAGTCGACGTTCTGCGAACCGCTGCCATGCAGGATGTATTTCTGCTGGTCGGCGGGCAGTTCGTTGAAGGGCTTGTCCAGACTAAACTTGTAATGGGCCGCCAACGATCCGAGCATCTGGAAGTAATAGACATTGCGCCTGTCCCAGCCGCGAATCGCGCCTTCGGCCAGGGTCAGTTCGCCGTTGACCAGGCGCTTGGTGTCGAAGAACTGCTTGACCCCCAGGCCATCGCAGGTCGGGCAGGCACCGGCCGGGTTGTTGAAGGAAAACAGCTTGGGTTCCAGCTCGCTGATGGCGTGGCCGCAGACCGGGCAGGCGAAACGTGCCGAGAAAATGATTTCCTCGCCGGGCTCGTCGTCCATCGGCGCCACCAGAGCGATGCCGTCAGCCAGTTTCAGCGCGGTCTCGAAGGATTCGGCCAGCCGCTGCTGCAGATCGGCCCGGACCTTGAAGCGGTCGACCACCACATCGATCGAATGCTTCTTCTGTTTGTCCAGCTTCGGCAGTTCGTCGAGTTCGCAGAGCTTGCCATTGACCCGGGCCCGCACGAAGCCCTGGGCCCGCAATTCTTCGAACACCAGCAGGTGCTCGCCCTTGCGCTCGCGAATGACCGGCGCGAGCAGCATTAACTTGCTGCCTTCCGGCTGGGCCAGCACCAGGTCGACCATCTGGCTGACGGTCTGGGCTTCCAGGGGAATGTCGTGGTCGGGGCAGCGGGGAATGCCGACCCGCGCATACAGCAGGCGCAGGTAGTCGTAGATCTCGGTGATGGTGCCGACCGTCGATCGGGGGTTATGGGAGGTGGACTTCTGTTCGATGGAGATCGCCGGCGACAGGCCTTCGATGGTGTCGACGTCCGGTTTTTCCATCATTGACAGGAACTGCCGGGCGTAGGCCGACAACGATTCGACATAGCGTCGCTGGCCTTCGGCGTACAGGGTATCGAAGGCCAGCGATGATTTGCCGGATCCGGACAGGCCGGTGATGACGATCAGCTTGTCCCGGGGCAGGGTCAGGTCGATGTTCTTCAGGTTGTGGGTGCGGGCCCCACGAATCAGGATCTTGTCCAAAATGGCCTCGCTCGGCGGGCGTCGAAAACGTAGGAGTATACGGGCAAATACTGGATGGATAAACACTATTGAGCGTGCGATGGCAGCCATACATGAAGACTGCGCGTCAAACAGTCGCGATATACCCCCTCAATCGATGGGACTGGTAGAATCGCCGCCGGTTCAGATGAGGTTTTTCCATGCACGATCCCCACAGCGAGCGCATGAGTGGCGGCGAGACCCGGGCGGCAAGCGGTCTGGCCCTGGTGTTCGCCTTCCGTATGCTGGGCATGTTCATGGTGTTGCCGGTGCTGGCGACCTATGGCATGGACCTGGCGGGCGCGACGCCGGCCCTGATCGGGTTGGCGATTGGCGCTTATGGCCTGACCCAGGCCATTTTCCAGATCCCGTTCGGGATCATTTCCGACCGCATTGGCCGACGTCCCGTGATCTACCTGGGGCTGATCGTCTTTGCCCTCGGCAGTGTGCTGGCGGCCAACGCCGACTCGATCTGGGGCGTGATTGCCGGACGGATCCTGCAAGGCGCGGGGGCGATTTCCGCTGCCGTCATGGCTTTGCTCTCGGACCTGACCCGCGAACAGCATCGGACCAAGGCCATGGCCATGATCGGCATGACCATCGGCCTGTCGTTCGCCGTCGCCATGGTCGTCGGCCCCTTGCTGACCCGTGCCTTCGGCTTGTCGGGCCTGTTCCTGGCCACCGGTGGCATGGCGCTGGTGGGTATCCTGATCGTGGCGTTCATGGTGCCCCGTTCCACTGGGCCGCTGCAGCACCGTGAATCCGGCGTGGCGCGCCAGGCGCTGATCCCGACGCTCAAGCACCCGGACCTGCTGCGCCTGGACCTGGGGATCTTCGTGCTCCACGCCATGCTGATGTCCAGTTTCGTCGCCTTGCCATTGGCCCTGGTGGAAAAGGTCGGGTTGCCCAAGGAGCAGCACTGGTGGGTCTACCTGACTGCGCTGCTGATTTCGTTCTTCGCCATGATCCCGTTCATCATCTATGGCGAGAAGCGACGCAAAATGAAACGAGTTCTGCTCGGCGCCGTCGTGACGCTGATGCTCACTGAGCTATTCTTCTGGCAGTTCGGCGACAGCCTGCGCGCCCTGGTGATCGGCACGGTGGTGTTCTTCACCGCGTTCAATCTGTTGGAGGCGTCGCTGCCGTCGCTGATCAGCAAGGTTTCACCGGCGGGCGGCAAGGGCACGGCAATGGGGGTTTATTCCACCAGCCAGTTCCTCGGTTCGGCGTTGGGCGGGATTCTCGGTGGCTGGCTGTTCCAGCATGGCGGTTTGTCGGTTGTCTTCCTGGGATGCGCCGCGCTGGCTGCACTTTGGCTGGTCTTTGCTGTTACCATGCGAGAACCACCGTATGTGACGAGCCTGCGCTTGCCGTTATCGCCCGAAGCCATTCGCGAAGCAGGCCTGGTCGAGCGCCTCAGGGCCGTCGTTGGCGTAACCGATGCAGTGGTGGTCGCCGACGAAGCGGCCGTTTATATCAAACTGGACACCGAATTATTGGATCGTGCGAGCCTCGAGCGCCTGGTGAACAACCCGGCCCCGACTGCGTGCGAAGCCTAGGAGAACGTTATGGCCCGTGGGGTTAACAAAGTCATATTGGTCGGCACGTGCGGCCAGGATCCCGAGGTTCGCTACCTGCCTAACGGCAACGCCGTGACCAACCTGAGTCTGGCGACCAGCGAGCAGTGGACCGACAAGCAGACCGGCCAGAAAGTCGAGAAGACCGAATGGCACCGCGTGTCGATGTTCGGCAAAGTGGCGGAGATCGCCGGCGAATACCTGCGCAAGGGTTCGCAGGTGTACATCGAAGGCAAGCTGCAGACGCGTGAATGGGAAAAAGACGGCATCAAGCGTTACACCACTGAAATCGTGGTCGACATGCAGGGCACCATGCAACTGCTGGGCGGTCGTCCACAGGGTGACCAGCAGCAGGGTGGCAACAATTACCAGCAGTCGGCTCCGCGTCAGCAGGCACCGCGCCCGCAATCGGCACCACAGCCACAACGCGAGCGCCCGGCCCCACAACAGGCCGCGCCGCAACCGGCTCCGGATTTCGACAGCTTTGATGACGATATTCCGTTCTAAAACAGCTTGGAGCCTCGGGCTTCAAGCCACCAGCTGTAAACAAAAACCGCGCTTGGATTTCCAGCGCGGTTTTTTGTTTGCAGCTTGCAGCTTGCAGCTTGCAGCTTAACGCTGCGCCTGCTCCAGAAACTGCTCCGTACTCACTACCTCCGCATAAGCAAACCCCAGTGCCGCCATGAAGGCCGCGTGGACCTGGGCTGCTGGAACGACGACGCCGTTGAATTCCAGGTCGAGGGTCGCGCAGGCGTCGTGGATCACCGTGACCTCGTAGCCCAGGTCCGCCGCTGCCCGGGCGACACCGTCGATGCACATGTGGCTCATGCTGCCGACGATGACCAGTTGGGTGATGCCGTGATGGTCGAGCAAGGATTGCAGTTCGGTTTCGCGGAATGAATTGACGAAGTGCTTGAGCACCACCGGTTCATCGGCCTGGTTGAGCACCTTGGGATGCAGCTTCGCGCCATCGGAGCCCGGTGCGAAGAAGGGTGCATCGGCGGACGTGAACTCGTGGCGGATGTGCACGACCTGGTTTCCGGCCTGGCGAAAGGCCGCGATCATCCGGGCGGCGTTGTCCGCGGCGGCTTCGACACCGCTCAGTGGCCATTTCCCCTGGGGGAAGTAGTCATTCTGGATATCGACTACGATGAGCGCTTGCTTGGACATGGTGACTTCCTCGATAAGGTGTGTGGGGCCAGTATCAGCTCTTGCCGCCGGTTCGAGGATTGGCCGCAACGACAATAAGCGAGGGAAAACTGACAATGGCGCAGGAAAGGGCGGTCGCCGAGCTGGGGATATTGATTTACCCCGGTGCACAACTGGCGGCGGTGCACGGTTTGACCGATCTGTTTGCGGTGGCGGAGCGGATCGCGGCCGAGCAGGTCGGCGCACAATTGCCGCGGCTGCGAGTGAGCCATTGGCGGGCGGCGCAAGGCGAGGTGCCGCAGCAGGTGTTCGACAGTGAAACCGGCACTGCGGGTCGGTTGGTTGCGTTGTTGATCCCACCTTCCATCGCCGGTTTCAGCGACGGGCTTGTCTGCCAGGCACTGATGAATTGGCTACGGGCGCAGCATGCCGGCGGCACCGTGTTGGGCGGAGTGTGCGTGGGATCAATCCTGCTGGCTGAAAGCGGCCTGCTCGATGGGCGGAGCGCCACCACCCACTGGACGTCGGCGAAGAACTTCGCCGAACGTTATCCGAAGATCAAACTCGAAGCCGACAAACCGATTGTCGATGACGGCGACCTGATCACCACCGCTGGACTGATGGCCTGGGCCGAGCTGGGGCTGCGGCTGGTGAGTCGCTTGCTGGGGCCCAGCATCGCGACGCGCACGGCGCGGTTCCTGGTCATCGAGCACAGTGACAGCGTCAGCGAGTGCGGCAGCAATTTTGCGCCGATTCTCGCGCATGGCGACGGAGCGATTCTCAAGGTGCAACACTGGTTGCAAGGCAGCGGCGCGGTGGATGTCTCCCTGGCCGCGATGGCCGAACAGGCGGGCCTGGAAGAGCGCACTTTCCTGCGCAGGTTCCGCAGCGCCACCGGGCTCAAGCCCACCGAGTACTGCCAGCACCTGCGGGTCGGCAAGGCTCGGGAGATGTTGGAATTCACCAATGGCACCATCGATCACATTGCCTGGAAGGTGGGTTACCAGGACCCGGGCGCTTTCCGGGCGACATTCAAGAAAATTACCGGTTTGGCGCCGAGTGATTACCGGACGAAGTTCGGGGTGAGTCCGCCAGGCGTTTCGAAACAGTAGTTGCTCGCCGCAAGGTGATGGCAGACTCAAGGCATCGTGCAATTTGCGAGATGCCCGCCACGGATCGTGCAGAATGAAACAGGCTCGATTTGATCCACTTTCCGGAATCAGCCCGTTTCCTTGAGCGTTCGCCCCAGCATTACCTGTTGGCCTGATCTCTGCACCCATTTATCCACAGCCATGAGCGCAGGTAAAAGGGCAACGCATGACGCCAGTCAATCGCAACAAAACCGTGGTGGCCCATTCGGTCAATCCTCACGCGCCGCTCCATGAAGTGGAAACCAATCGTGCCTTGGCCCGTTGGTTGGCGCAGATCCTGGGAATTGAATATGGCGGCAGCTATGACAGCCAGCAGCATGCCGGAAGCGATCTGTATCTGCTGCCCACGCAAACCCTGATCGGCCCGCAAGCTGCGCGGCAACTGGGTGTCTCCGGGCCGGATGATCTGTGGGGCGGTTACGTCGAGCATGATTTCATCTGCACCAAGGCCATTACCCACGGTCTATCGAATAAGGATGCTGTCGCACCCATCGGCTGGTCGCCGCTGTTTGCCAAGCTCGCCCGTAGCGTGGTGCTCGATGGCGTGAGTGTTTTTTCACTCAAGGACGCACGTCAGGCTGCCGAGCATCTGTTGTATACCGGGCCGATCCGCTTCAAGCCGATTCATGCCTGTGCCGGGCGCGACCAGCGGGTGATCCAGAACCTTGCGCAGTTCGATGAGATCGCCGCTGATCCCGGTGCCCAGGCCGTGTTCCGCGACGGTGTGGTACTGGAGCAGAACCTCGATGAGGTCAGGACCCAGAGCGTCGGCCAGAGCTCTATCCATGGCAATAACCTGAGTTATTGCGGCGTGCAGCACCTGACCCGGGACAGCCAAGGGCTGGAAGTGTATGGCGGTTCGGATCTGCTGGTGGTGCAGGGCGGCTACATCGAGTTACTCAGGCTTGAGCTACCCGATGAGATGCGCGAAGCGGTGCGGCTCGCGCAAGTCTTCGACGATGCGGCCAACCAGGCGTATCCCGGATTCTTTGCTTCCCGGCGCAATTACGACATTGCCCAAGGCATCGACGCTGGCGGCCAGCCCCGTGGGGGTGTGCTGGAACAATCCTGGCGCATGGGCGGAGCCAGCAGTGCGGAACTGGCGGCGTTGCAAGTATTCGTCCAGGAACCGTCGACCGGCGTAATCCGCGTTTCCTCGGTGGAAACCTACATTGACCAGCCGTTGCCCCCCGGCGCCATGGAGGTATACCGCGGCCCGGCACATAACGGTGATTTCCTACTCAAATATGTAACGGTTCATTCCCATGACGGCTAGAAGTGAAACCATTCAGATAGAGATCGACGACGAGCACATGAACGGCACGTTCCTGAGCCCCAAGTCGAAAGTCCCTGGCGTGTTGTTCGTACATGGTTGGGGCGGCAGCCAGGAACGTGACCTGGAACGGGCCAAGGGCATTGCCGGCCTGGGTTGCGTCTGTCTGACCTTCGACTTGCGCGGCCATACCGGTGGGGCGGGTATTCCGCTGTCCCGGGTGACGCGGGAAGACAACTTGCGGGATCTGCTGGCGGCCTACGACCGACTGCTTGCTCATCCCGCCTTGGATACGTCGGCGATTGCAGTGGTCGGCACCAGCTACGGCGGTTACCTCGCCTCGATTCTGACCTCGCTGCGTCCGGTACGTTGGCTGGCGTTGCGGGTGCCGGCGCTGTACCGCGACGAGCAATGGCATACGCCCAAGCGTGACTTGGACAAGAGCGACCTGCTGGATTATCGCAGTACGCTGGTGCACGCCAGCACCAACCGCGCACTGCACGCCTGTTCGCAGTTCACCGGCGATGTGCTGTTGGTGGAGTCGGAAACCGACGATCACGTGCCCCATGCCACCATCATGAGCTACCGTGCCGCGTGCCAGCAGACCCATTCGTTGACCCATCGAATCATCGATGGCGCCGACCATGCCTTGAGCGACCCCATCTCACAGCAGGCCTACACCTCGATCCTGGTGGACTGGATCACGGAAATGGTGGTGGGAGAGCGGTTGAGCATCATTCAGGAGCGGTAGACTTTGTTGTCTATGCGGGCGCCATCGCGAGCAGGCTCGCTCCCACATGGGCTCGCGTTCCCCCTGTGGGAGCGAGCCTGCTCGCGATGGCGCCGGGGCAGACGATGATCAATGCTCGGGCTTCTTGAGCCCAGGCTTGATCCGCAACGCCTTGGCCTTTGCCTCTATCACCAGGTACATCACCACCGTGACCAGCAACGGCAGGATGAAGTAGATCGCTCGATAGGCAATCAACCCCGCCAGCAGGCTGCCCCGTGACGCATCGTGTTGCAGCAGCGCGATGAACACCGCTTCCAGTACGCCGAGCCCCGCCGGAATATGGGTGATGACCCCGGCGATGCTGCTGATCAGCAATACGCCGAGCACCACCGGATATTCCAGTTTGCTGGGCAACAGGGTGAAGATCACCGCCGCCATCAACGACCAGTTCAGCGCGCCCAGGAGCAGTTGCAGCACCGCCATGCGCAGCGAGGGCAGGTTGATTTCCATGCCGCGGATCGTCCAGGCACGACGCTTGGAAAACCGGCAAGCCAGCAGGTACCCGGCACTCGCCAGCAGCAACAGCGCGCCCACGCCCTGCAAGGCATCGCTGCTCAGTTTCCAGCCCGGCGGCATCGTCACCAGGCCGCTGCTGAATACCGCCCCGGCCAGGGTCATGTAGCCGAACCAGTTGGTGGCCAGGCTCAGGCCCAGGATCTTGGCGATATTGCCGTTGCTCACTCCCAGGCGGGAATACAACCGATAACGCATGGCAATGCCACCGACCCAGGCGCTCAGGTTGAGGTTGAAGGCGTAGCTGATTACCCCTACGGGCAAGATTTGCCGCCAACCCAGTTTCTGGCGGATGTAGGTGCGCCCGATCAGGTCAAAGCAGGCATAAGTGATGAAACTGACGAGGGTCAGCGTGGCGGCGATGATCAGGGTCCGTACCTTGAAATCCGCCAGTGTATCGAACACCTCTGACCAGTCGATGCGCCGGGCCAGGGTGGTGAACAGCACGATCAGCAGCAGGAAGAACGCCAGGGTCAGCGGTTTTTTCCAGCGGCTCCAGCGTGACTTGGGCTTGCTCTCGTCCCGGACGCGGGCGTCGCTCGGCGCGGTATGCGCCTCAGAGTGGTTCATGGGGTTCGCTCCGAACCGCCGTCGGCGGCGAAAAAGGTTTCAGGCGCGGTTTATGGGCCGGCAACCATCCGGCCCAGGCCGGGAAGTGACGCAGGAAGTGGAACACCATGAAACCGATGGTCATGCGCCAGAGCAGGCCCCGTGGAGCGTGGTTGGCGCGCATGACGGTGCAGTGCTCGCGGCTCAGGTGATCGAGGCGCTGGAACAGTTCGCGGTTGAAGGCCCGATCGCGGATCAGCACGTTGGCTTCCAGGTTCAGTGACAGACTCAGGGGATCGAGGTTGCTCGAACCCACGGTACTCCAGTCTTCGTCCACCAGTGCGACCTTGCCATGCAGGGGCCGCTCGCAATATTCGTAGATCGTCACGCCGGCCTTGAGCAGGTAGTCATACAGCATCCGCGCCGCCAGCTTGGCGATCATCATGTCCGGCTGGCCCTGCAGGATCAGCCGCACCTCCACGCCACGCCGCGCCGCATTGCGGATTTCCCGCAGCAACCGATAGCCAGGGAAGAAATAGGCATTGGCAATGACCACGCGCCGTTTGGCGCTGCGCAGTACTTGCAGGTAGACCTCTTCGATGTCGGTCTGGTGCTCGTGGTTATCGCGATAGACCAGCCGCACCTGGCCGTCGTGGTCGCTGAAGGCCAGCTCGCTGCGCCGGCCGCGGCGCCGCTGCCACCAATATTTGGCCCGGGCCGGACGACCGCTTTGCATCAACGCGAAGTGATGGATATCGACCACCGCCGGGCCCTTGATCTCCACCGAATAGTCCTGCTTGGCCTCGGGGCCGAAATCCCCCAGATGGTCGGCGGAGAAATTGATCCCGCCGATGAAGGCGATCACGCCATCAATCACCACCACCTTACGGTGCAGCCGACGGAACCAGTTGGTGCGGATGCCCAGGTGCAGGGGAGCGGGGTCGAACATCTGCAGGCGAACACCGGCATCGCTCAACGAGGCCAGGAAGTTCGGCGTCAGTTCCCCGCAACCGAAGCCATCCAGGCTCAGGGTGACTCGTACGCCCCGTTGGGCGGCATCCACCAGTACGTCGCGCAATTCGTTGCCGACCTTGTCCTCGAACAGGATGAAGGTCTCGATGAGGATTTCATTTTCGGCTCGACGGATAGCCTCGAACACCCGGGGGAAATATTCCTCGCCATTTTCCAGCAGGGTGACGCGGTTATTGCCATGCCAACCATATTCGACGTCCACCAGTGCCGGATCGCGCTCGGTGGGCGGCGTTTCGACCTGCTCCACCGTCGCCTTGTTCATCGTCGCGCTCATAGTTCGATCTCCACCGACAGCGGCGCATGGTCGGACAGGTGCGACCAGGGGCGTACGCTCAATACCTTGGGCTGATGGGCCTTGAGATTGCGCACATAGATACGGTCCAGGCGCAGGATCGGCAGGCGCGCCGGAAAGCTGCGGGCCGGCTTGCCCCATTGCTCGGCGAAGACTTCTCGCAAGCCGCAGGGTTCGAGCAGATCGTTGGCCTTGCCACGCCAATCATTGAAGTCCCCGGCGACAATCACCGGCGCTTCGGGCGGCAGTTCGCTCAAGCGTTTGCACAATAATTTCAGCTGCTCGACACGATGCCCCTCACGCAATCCCAGGTGCACGCAAATGGCATGGACCTGCGGACCGTCGCCACCCGGCAGGCGCAACACGCTGTGGAGCATGCCGCGGTTCTCATGACCGCTGATGGAGACGTCCAGGTTCTCATGGCGAATGATCTGGAACTTCGACAGCAGCGCGTTACCGTGGTCGCCCGCCGGATACACGGCGTTGCGCCCGTAGGCGAATTGCGGCCAGAGACTGTCGGCGAGGAATTCGTACTGCGGCATGCTCGGCCAATTGGAGAAGCGCTGGGGGTGATGTTCGTGGGCACCGTGTACTTCCTGCAGGAACACTACGTCGGCAGACACGCTGCGCACCGCTTCGCGCAGTTCCGGCAGGATGAAACGCCGGTTCAGGGCGGTGAAACCCTTATGGGTATTGACCGTCAGGACCGTGAAGCGGCTGATCCGGTCGAGGTCGTGCGCCAGGTTCTGCGGGGCGTCGGTGGTTGCGTCGCGGGTCGCTTCGGTAGGGCCTGGCGTGCTCATGGCAATACTCCCTCGGCCGGACGCTCGCCGGGTGTGGTGGCGAGGTCCTTGTCCAGGTCGAAGCGCTCCAGCAAGTGCCGTGCGTCATAGGGCGCGCGGACTTTGATGTCGTTGTCGAAATAGCAGAACACTTCCCGGCTCTTGCGCGCTCTGGGTTTCTTGTTCGGGTCAATCAGATGGGCGTCTTCGGGTTGCTTGCCGTGGCTCCAGGCCTCGATCCGGTCGCCCCAGCGTTGTAGCGCCTCGTCGGTGTAGCCGCTGGCATAGAGTTCTTCGGCACCGTGCAGGCGCAGATAGACGAAATCGCTGGTGACGTCTTCGCGATAAGGCCACTTGCCGGCGGTGTCGGCGATCACCAGCGCAATGTCGTAGCGCTTGAGCAGGGCGACGAAATGTGGGTCGATGAAACTTTCATGGCGGATCTCGACCGCGTGGCGCAGCGGGCGCTTCTTATCGGTTTCGATGCTGGCGTGGCCGTCCAGGCGCGGCTCGTGCTCCCGGGCCAGGGCGGCGGCACTGACGGTGTCATGGGGCAACTGCTTGAGAAAGTCCTCGAACAGCTCGGGGTCGAATTTGAAGCTTGGGGGAAACTGCCAGAGGATGGCGCCGAGCTTTTCCTTGAGCTCCAGCACTCCGGACGCGAAGAAATTGGCCAACGGCTTGTGGATATCCCGCAGGCGCTTGATATGGGTGATGAAACGCGGCGCCTTGACACTGAACACGAAGCCCGGTGGCGTCTCGGCATACCACTGGGCATAGCGTTCGGGACGTTGGAGGGCGTAGAACGAGCCGTTGATTTCAATACTATTGACCGCTCGTGAGGCGAACTGCAATTCACGCTTCTGGGTCAGCCCCTTGGGGTAGAAATCCCCCCGCCAAGGCGTGTATCGCCAACCGGAAATGCCGATGTGGATTGCCGTCATGTGTCCCTCCCGTGCCAGATGACCTCGTACTGCCGGTGTCTTGCTGATGACTGTCGGGCAGCGCAGAAAGTTTCGACGAAGTGCCCGGTGGTGAAAGCGGTGGGGTTCTTGTGGCGAGGGGTTTGTATGGGCCTTGAGCGAACTTGCCTGCTTGATATGGATCAGTTCCTTACCGATCCCCATCAAGGAGCCTCACGTTTTGTCTCGATTGAGCCGTGTATTGCTGCTGGTCTTGCTGGCGCTGACCGGCGGTATCGCCTATGGCGCCGCCGCCGTTCCCGGCACGCCCGCGCCCAGTGAAGCGCCCGCCGAACCCGAACCCCTGGTCCAGGGCGGTTTGCTCGGGGCGATCAGTTCGAGCATCGATGACGTCCAGGAAAAACTCGACCTCAACCAGAGCCTGATCGATGCCTGGCGCTTGCGCGCGGATCGGGCGGCGGACGAGGTGGACCGGTTGGTGGACCAGACTTCTCGCTCGTCCTGGCGTGTGGCGGGGGATTTCCTGCTGCTCTCCGGCGTCTGGCTGGGCGCCTTCGGGCTGATCTGGGCCGGCGCACGGCTCCTGGTACGCCATCTGGGGCGGCGTCGTTGGTTGCGCACCCGTCAGCGGGTAGTGGACCTGCTCGGTTACCTGCTGCCCTACACCGTGCCGGCGCTGGTCGGCCTGCCGCTGACCCTGTATGTCAGCCACTTCCTGCAGGTGTCGGTCGGTCGCGCCCTGGCGCTGTGCTTCGCCTATGCCACCAGCAGCGGCGTTTTCTCGACCTCAGTGCTGCTGTGCGTAATCGTGATGTTCAATGCCGGCCACAAGCGCCGGGCGGTGGCGATCATTCGCCATTTCAGCCCGCGACCGCTGTTCCTGATCGGTTTCCTCGCGGCTTTGAGCGATGCGCTCACCAGTCCCCAGATTGCCCGGCAACTGGGTGGCAACATCACCAGCAGCGTGGCGGTGTTCACCGGGCTGCTGGCCTCGGTGATCTTTGGCTGGCTGGTGATTCGCATGCGCCGGCCGGTGGCCCACCTGATCCGCAACCGGCCGCTGGCCCAACGTTTGAAGCAACCGGCCCTGCAAGAGTCGCTACGGATCTTTTCCGGCCTCTGGTACTGGCCGATCCTGCTGATGGTGCTAGTGTCGGCGGTGAGCCTGATCGGCGTCGGCGAAGACAACCAGAAAGCCCTGCGCTGCGCGCTGTTCACCACCATCCTGCTGATTGCCACGGTGTTCCTCAGCACCGTGCTCCAGCATGTGTTCAAGTCGCCCAAGGCCGAAACCATCCAGCGCAACAGCGCCTACAAAGGCCGGTTGCTGAGCCTGCTGCACGCGTTGTTGCGGATTGTCATGGCGGTGGCGTTCATTGAAATCCTCGGCCGGATCTGGGGGATTTCGCTGTTCGAGTTCGCCTCGCGCAATGCCGTGGGCAGGGCGATCAGCGATTCCCTGAGCCGCATCGGCCTGATTTTCCTGGTGACCTGGCTGATGTGGGTGGTGCTTGACACGGCCATCCAGGAAGCCCTGAAACCGCCGCTGAACAAGCGCGGCGCACGCCAGCCCAGCACGCGGATCAAAACCATCCTGCCGCTGTTGCGCAACGCGGCGAAAATCATCCTGGTGGTGATTTGCGCCATCACCACCATGGCCAACCTGGGTATCAATGTCGCGCCGTTGCTGGCGGGCGCCGGGGTGGTGGGGCTGGCGATCGGCTTCGGTTCGCAGCAACTGGTGCAGGACGTGATTACCGGGTTGTTCATTATCATCGAAGACACCCTGTCCATTGGTGATTGGGTGGTACTCGACTCCGGCCACGCCGGCACCGTGGAAGGCCTGACGATCCGCACCCTGCGCCTGCGCGACGGCAAGGGTTTCGTGCATTCGGTGCCGTTCGGCCAGATCAAGGCGGTGACCAATCAGTCCCGGCAGTTCGCCTTCGCCTTTTTCTCGGTGCAGTTCACCTACGACACCGACGTGGACCAGGCCATCGAACTGATCCGCGAAGCCGGCCGTTCGATTTCGGAAGACCCGTTTCTCAAGTTCAACCTGCAAGGGCCGCTGGACGTGTTCGGCGTGGACCGGATGGATCTCAACGGCGTGGTGCTCACGGCGCAGTTCCGCACCGTATCGGGCGGGCAATATGCGGTGAGCCGGGCGTTCAACCAGCGCTTGAAAAAGCTTGTGGATAACAGCCCAACAGTGCATTTCGCGCAGACTTATCCACAGCAGGTGATGTTACCGAGGCGGTTGGTGGGGGGGGCGAAGGTTGGGGATGAGGTGCCTGGTCAACCTCAGTAATCGCCGAGTTGGGTGGCGAGGCTGACGGCCCTTTCGCGAGCAAGCCCGCTCCCACAGGTGATCGCATTCCGACTGAGGAAACGCGGTCCCTTGTGGGAGCGGGCTTGCTCGCGAAGAGGCCAGACCTGCCTTCCTCAACCTTTCTGAATCAGCCTACTGCGTACCTCAGCCATCCCCTGCTGATCCAATTCCATCCAGAAAACCGGCTTGCCAGCGATCAACGCCGCCGCCGGCAACCCATCGCGATACACCAGCCGATTGCTCGCCAGCGCCGGCACTTTCGCCCCTGGCAGCAATGTACCGGCCAGGTTCAGCGGGTCGACGCCGCACACCGCAACTACGCTGCCGTCGGCGGGGCGGCGACGGACTTCGCGCAATAGCGGGATGGCTTCGGGCAGGGCGAATTGCTCGCCGGCCAGGCCGCTGACGAAACGCCCGCCACGGATTTCGCCGCGTGCCTCCAGGCGATGGAAGGTGCGCAGCAACTCACGCCAGCTCGGCAGCCAATCCGCTTCCTGCTCCAGCAAGCGCCAGAACACTACGCCGTAACGCCGCAGCAGGGTCATGGCGATGTGTTCCAAGGTTTCGGACGGTGTCGGCGTGGGTCGGTTGCCTTCGGTTGGCGCGGGCTGACTGCGGCGCAACAAGGCCCAGCGGCCGGCATCGTCCATGCCGCCGACAAACGCCCCGCGCCCGCGTCGGCTGCTGCGGGCCTGGCGTTTGCTGGCGGGCGTGATCAGCGCCCGCAGCCCGGCGAAGCTGTCGGCATTCACCAGGCCGGCGCCCACCAGCTCTTGTAAGGCGATCTCCAGTTCGGCGCGCAGCAGATGGGCTTCGTGCAGCAACTCGTCGAAAAACAGTGCCCCCTCCTCGCTGAGGGCCTGGTGGACTTTCTGCGTCTTGAGGGAGAGCTCGCTCAGTGGCGTCTGCTCTGTCAGGCTGCTCCATAGCGCGACCTGGCTACGCGGCAGCAACACCACCGGCGTACTGCGCAGGGCCGTGGCGGAGGCTTTCTGCCGGGCGCTGAGGCGAGTCCAGATCAGCTTGCCGCTGCGACACAATTCATCGAGCCAATTGGCGGAATAGTCCTTGATCCGCGCGGGCAACAAGTCGCTGTCCCAGGCCGAGGCAGCGGCCGGGTAGCCTTCGAACTGGCTGATGATCGACGGCAGCACGGCGCTGCCCCGGCCCTGGGTCGACGGCGACAGGTGTTGCCAGTCGAACAGGAACCGCATGAAGTCCTGCAGCATCACCGGTTCGATTTCCCGGCGCAGGCGCTTGACGGTGTAGCGGTGGATGCGGGCCAGCAGATGCCGTTCGCACCATTCTTCCTGGCCGGTGCCCGGTGTGAAGCGGCCGCGCAGCACATAGCCTTGGTGTTCAAGGTGCGCCAGGGCCTGAGTGACTTGCGCTGTCGATAACCCCAACGGATAGGCGATAGCGCTCAGCGGCAGCGGGCCAAAGGCGCTGAGCCGGGCGCGGAGTACTTCGACCACCGCTTCGTCACTGTCCCAGGGCTCATCGAACCCGGCCAGGGGTGTCAGCGCGGGTTGCCATTGGGCTTGTGGATAAACTCCTTGCAGGCAGGTCAGCCGCTCCAGTGGCACCCACAGGCCGCGCTCGGCGCTGATCTGCATATGGCTGGCGCGCCCGCGGTCGGCCAGTGCCTGCAGCCAGCCCGGCCACGATGCGTGGGCGTGGGCTTCGCTGTCGGCGATGCAGGCCAGGCTCATCAGTGCTTCATGCATTTCATCGAGGTTGGCCGGGGTCGGCCAGGCTTCTTCCCTGACCGACTGGATGGCCTCGGCGTCCAGCGCGCCGAGGTCGTCGGTGGATTGTGGATCGCTCCAGCGCCGGTTGATAACTGCCTGGGTTCGGCGCTCTTCCAGCGGCGCGTCGTCGAGGAAGGTGTAGGGCCGGGCGCTGAGGATTTCGGCCGCCAGGGGCGACGGGGCAGGCAGGTCGCGACTGATCAGGCGAACCTCGCCCGCCTCCATGCGCCGCAGCAGCGCCAGCCAGCCTTCGCTGTCCATGGCTTCGTGCAGGCAGTCGTCGAGGGTCTGCTCTATCAGCGGGTGGTCGGGGATTTCCCGCTCGCCGGCGAGGTTCTCCAGGCAGGCGATCTGGTCGGGGAACACGCTGGCGATCAGGTCTTCGCTCTTCATCCGCTGGATCTGCGGGGCGACCTTGCGTCCGCCGGTGTAGCGCGGCAAAGCCAGCGCCACCCCGGCATTCCAGCGCCAGCGCACGCCGAACAGCGGCGCATCCAGCACCGCCTGCACCAGGATTTGTTCGGCGCTGTGACTGTTGAGGTAGT
Source organism: Pseudomonas sp. SJZ078 (assembly GCF_007828255.1). NCBI lineage: Bacteria > Pseudomonadati > Pseudomonadota > Gammaproteobacteria > Pseudomonadales > Pseudomonadaceae > Pseudomonas > Pseudomonas sp. SJZ078. The sequence continues at coordinate 17,678 of NZ_VIUG01000035.1, forward strand.
GCCAGACCTCATCCAGCTCGAAGCTGTGACTGGTGGACAGCGACAGCACGATGGCGTCTTCGCTGGCGGCGGCCTGCAATTCGAAATTGAACGTGCGGCAGAAACGCTTGCGCAGGGCCAGGCCCCAGGCGCGGTTGATGCGGCTGCCGAATGGCGTATGGATGATCAGTTGCGTGCCGCCGGACTCGTCGAAGAACCGCTCCATCACCAGCGTGTCCTGGGACGGCAGGGCGCCGAAGGCCAGGCGGGCCGGGGCCAGGTAGTCCAGCAATTGCTCGGCGCTGGCCAGGTTCAGTTGCAGGGTGCCGGTCAGCCAGTCGAGGGCCGGTTGCAGATTGCCGGGGGTGGCACCGAGCAGTTGATCAAGCTGTGCTTGCAGGCGGGCCACGGCCAGGGACAGTTCGGCGCTGCGTCCCGGGGCCTCACCGAGCCAGAACGGAATGGTCGGCGGCTGGCCCTGGGCGTCCTCGACCCGCACGCGGCCGGTCTCGACGCGAATGATGCGGTAGGAGGTATTGCCGAGCTGGAACACGTCGCCGGCAATGCTCTCCACCGCGAAGTCTTCGTTGACGCTGCCGATGTTCAGGCCCTGGGGTTCGAGCAGCACGCTGTAGTCGGCGTTGTCCGGGATGGTGCCACCGCTGGTCACGGCGGTCAGTTTGCTGCCCCGCCGCCCGCGCAGGGTGCGGGTGACCGCGTCGCGATGCAGGTAGGCACTGCGCACGCCCTGGCGACTGTTGAGGCCTTCGGCGAGCATCTGCAACAGCGCCTGGTAATGTCCTTCATCCAGTTCGGCATAGGGCGCGGCGCGGCGAAAGGTGTCCAGCAGTGCCTGTTCCTGCCATTCCTGGCAACTGACCTCGGCGACGATCTGCTGGGCCAGCACGTCCAGCGGTGCCTTGGGGATGTGCAGGATGTCCAGTTCACCCCGGCGTACGCAATCGAGCAGGGCGGCGCACTCGATCAGATCGTCGCGGGTGGTGGCGAACAGACGCCCCTTGGGCGTGCCGCCGACCTGATGACCGGAGCGGCCGACCCGTTGCAGAAACGCCGAAATCGAACGGGGCGAGGCGATCTGGCACACCAGATCGACATCGCCGATGTCGATGCCCAGCTCCAGGGAAGCGGTGGCGATCAGCACCTGCAATTCGCCGCGCTTGAGCCGTTGCTCGGCATCGAGGCGAAACTCTTTCGCCAGGCTGCCATGGTGGGCGGCCACGGCATCCTTGCCCAGGCGCTCGCTCAGATGGCGGCTCAAGCGTTCGGCCAAGCGCCGGGTATTGACGAACACCAGGGTGGTGCGGTGTGCCCGGGCGAGCTCGGCGAGGCGGTTGTAGACCAATTCCCACACGTCATTGGCCATCACAGCCGAGAGCGGCACCGGTGGTACCTCGATGTCCAGGTCGCGGGGGCGGGCATGGCCGATGTCGACGATTTCGCACGAGCGGCCTTCGCCCACCAGAAAGCGTGATACCGCTTCGATGGGCTTTTGCGTGGCGGACAGGCCGATGCGCACCAGCGGCTCGCTGCACAGCGCTTGCAGGCGTTCCAGGCTCAGGGCCAGGTGGCTGCCGCGCTTGCTGGCGGCGATGGCGTGGATTTCATCGACGATCACCGTGCGGGTGCTGGCGAGCATCTGCCGGCCGGAATCGGAGCCGAGCAGCACGTAGAGCGATTCGGGCGTGGTCACCAGAATGTGCGGCGCGGCCTTGCGCATCGCCGTGCGTTCTTTCTGCGGGGTGTCGCCGGTGCGCACGGCGGTGGTGATTTGCAGGGGCGGCAGGCCCATCTGGCGCAATTGTTCGGTAATGCCGGCCAGCGGTGTTTGCAGGTTGATCCGGATGTCGTTGCTCAGGGCCTTGAGCGGCGAGACATAGACCACCAGAGTCTGGTCCGGCAGGCCACCCTGTTCCAGGCCGCGATGCACCAGCTCGTCGAGCACGGCGAGAAACGCCGTGAGGGTCTTGCCCGAGCCGGTGGGCGCGGCCACCAGGGTCGAACGACGCTGGCCGATCAACGGCCACGCCCGGGCCTGGGCGGCCGTGACCGCCGGGAAAGTCTGGCTGAACCAGGCGCGGACAGCGGGGTGGAAGCCTGCCATGGCGTGGTCGGCTGCAAGGGGCAGATTCATAGAGGCAGTTATGCGGGTGGGAGGAGGAGGATGCAAGTGCCGGCTGATATCTCTGTTGTCCATGAGGGCCTCTTCGCGAGCAAGCCCGCTCCCCAAGTCGACCGCATTTTGTCTGACGAAACTCGGTAAGTTGTGGGAGCGGGCTTGCTCGCGAGGGGCCTTAAAAGGCAGCACACATTCTGGATCTGCACTTTACGGGTGACGGTTGCGCACTAAACCCGCAAAATGCAACGATTCCGGCGACGCCCGCGGGCGTTGTCGACCAAATTCTTGTGCCAACAGACTGGGCCTGCTGACTTTATGCGAATGCGCCTTATGTTACTGGGCGGCGGAAATGCCCTTGGGCAGGCGCTGATTCGCCTCGGTGCGGAAGAAGACATCGGTTTTCTCGCCCCCCGCCCCCCAGAAGATGGCTGGGATGCCGCGAGCCTGACGCAGTTGCTCGACGACACCCGCCCGGACGCCTTGATCAACCTGGCGTACTACTTCGACTGGTTTCAGGCCGAGGTCGTCAGCGAGCAGCGCCTGGCCAGCCAGGAGCGTGCGGTCGAGCGCCTGGCCGAATTGTGCCAACACCACAACATCATCTTGTTGCAACCGTCGAGCTATCGCGTGTTCGACGGCTCTCGCGCCACCGCCTACAGCGAAAAGGACGAGCCCGTGCCCCTGGGCCTGCGCGGCCAGGCCTTGTGGCGGATCGAGCAAAGTGTGCGCGCCACGTGCCCGCAACATGTGCTGCTGCGCTTCGGCTGGCTGTTGGACGACAGCGCCGACGGCATCCTCGGACGTTTTCTCGCCCGGGCCGAGCAGCCCGAAGAGCTGCTGCTGGCCGATGACCGTCGGGGCAACCCGACACCGGTGGACGACGCGGCCCGGGTGATCATCTCCGTGCTCAAGCAACTCGATTGCGCCGCGCCGCTGTGGGGCACCTATCATTACGCCGGGCATGAGGCGACCACACCGCTGGCGCTGGGCCAGGCGATCCTCACCGAAGCCCGTGCTCTGCATCCGCTGGCAATCGAAGAGCCGACGCCCCAGGCTCACGCCGCACGGCCGGATGCCGCGGAAGAACCGCAGCACGCGGTACTGGCCTGCAAGAAAATTCTGCACACTTTCGGGATCAAACCCCGCGCCTGGCGCGCCGCGCTCCCGGGCTTACTGGATAGGTTTTATCGCCATGGCTGACGGTCCTGTTCTTATCACCGGCGGTGCGGGCTTCATTGGTTCGCACCTGACCGACGCCTTGCTCGCCAAGGGACACTCGGTGCGCATCCTCGATGACCTGTCCACCGGCAAGCGCAGCAACCTGCCGTTGGACAACCCCGCCGTCGAACTGATCGAAGGCGACGTCGCCGATGCCGCCCTGGTGGCTCGGGCCATGGCCGGCTGCAGCGCCGTGGCGCACCTGGCCGCGGTGGCGTCGGTACAAGCCTCGGTGGACGACCCGGTGCGCACTCACCAAAGCAATTTCATCGGCACCCTGAATGTCTGCGAAGCCATGCGCCAGGCCGGCGTGAAGCGGGTGTTGTTCGCCTCCAGCGCCGCGGTCTACGGCAACAACGGCGAAGGCCAGTCCATCGACGAAGAAACCACCAAGGCGCCGCTTACACCCTACGCCTCGGACAAGCTGGCCAGCGAGTTCTACCTCGACTTCTATCGTCGCCAGCATGCGCTGGAGCCGGTGGTGTTCCGCTTCTTCAACATCTACGGTCCGCGCCAGGATCCGTCCTCGCCGTATTCCGGGGTCATCAGCATCTTCAGCGAGCGGGCACAGAAGGGCTTGCCGATTACCGTATTCGGCGACGGCGAGCAGACCCGCGACTTTGTCTATGTCGAAGACCTGGTGGACTTGCTGGTGCAGGCCATCGAGAAGCCTGAGGTGGAAATCGGGGCGGTGAACGTCGGCTGGAACCAGGCCACGACGCTCACACAACTGCTCCAGGCCCTGGCCACGGTCATCGGTGACCTGCCTCCGGTCAGCTACGGCCCGGCACGTTCGGGAGATATCCGCCATTCCCGGGCCGACAACCATCGGCTGTTGCAGCGCTTCAGCTTCCCGCAGCAAACGCCGATGAGTGTGGGGCTGGCGCGGTTGCTCGGACGCTGAGTTTCCAGTCGCCACAAAACCCACTGTGGGAGCGGGCTTGCTCGCGAATGCGGTGGGTCAGTCACTTAACAGGTGATTGACAGAACGCATTCGCGAGCAAGCCCGCTCCCACAGTGATTGTGTCGCTATCGAATTGGCTCAGAACTTGTAACCCAACCCCACCATGTAGATCCATGGGTCCACATCGACATTCACCTTGGCCCGGGTGCCACCGGCCACTGCGTTGTTGTCGACATACGCCGTGGTATCGATGTCGATGTAACGGATCTGGCCATTGACCATGATGTTGTCGGTCAGCATGTAGTCGGCGCCCACTTGCCATGCCATGCCCCAGCTGTTGCTCGCCCGGAAATTGCTGAAGCCGTTGGCGCTGGCGTCGCTGCCGACGTGTTCGTCATAGATCCAGGTGTAGTTGATGCCGGCGCCGACATACGGTTGGAATGCCGATTTGGCGTCGAGTGGGTAGTAGACCAGACTCAGGGTCGGCGGCAGATGCTTGAGGCTGCCGAGCTTGCCGTTGGCCGCGCCCAGGGCGGTGCCCTTGATCTTCACGTCGTGCTCGAACGGCGAGGCTGCCAGCAGCTCGATGCCCAGGTGGTCGGTCATCATGTAGGCGAAGTTCAAGCCCAGTTGCGTATCACTGCTCATGGTCGCCTTGCCGCCCAGGTCGGCACCGGCCAACGGGCCGCGGTCGACCTTGACGCTGGAACTGTCGGCTTGCGGATTGACGGTGATGGCGCCGGCGCGAACGATGATATCGCCGGTTGTATGGGCCTGGGCGATTGGGGCCGCGAGTGCGAGGGCGACGAGGGAAGTGCTGAGCAAGGACTTGTGCATGGGGGCTCCAGCGGACATTTGAAAAGGATGTCCCATGGTACGGAGCGCTCTGGACCGGTCTTTTGACTCAGCTCAATGAAAGTGTGATGAGCACCTCTAAGGCCCCTTCGCGAGCAAGCCCGCTCCCACAGTTTAACGAGTTCCTTCAGGAGGAATGCAGTCAAATTGTGGGAGCGGGCTTGCTCGCGAAAGCTATCTCACCGGCAATAACGAACCATCGGATTCACTCCGGCAGCTCATACACATAAATCTTCTCAGCTTCCATCTGGTACCCGGCATCGGCCAGTTCGCTGGTGGACGGCTTGACCTGCATCGGCCCTTCGACCCAGTACGGCTGGTACAGCTCATCGAGCTTCACCCCGACTTCGCTTTTCACATGCACGATCTGATTCGAAGGCGGTGGCGGCACATGGATGCAGGCGCCGAAATACGGCACCAGCAAAAAGTCTGTGGTACGGCCCTCCTCGCTGACTTCCAGCGGCACGATGTAGCCCGGCAAGCGAATCTGCTGGCCGTCGAGCGCCTTGACCACCGGAGCGTTGGGCAAGTCCTGTTTGGCGGCCGGGGCGGATTCGGCGGACAGTGCATTGCCCATCTGCGACAGGTCATGCAGCGGGGTCATGTTTGGTACTTCCGGCGGCGCGTCGGGCGGGATCATTTCTGACCAGGCCAGGTCCCTTGGCTCGGCCGCCCACAGCGGCAGGGCGACCATCATCAACAGCGCAAGCAGGGCGCGGGGCATCTTCAATGTCCTCATAAACGGATCGACAAGCCGTCGGCCAACGATTGGCGATAGGCGCGCCAGGCTGGCACGCTGCCCATCAGCAGGGCGGCGATCAGGATGCCAGCCATGAGCGTCCATTCATATTCGCTTGGCCAGCTCAGCGGCAGGTACAGGCCATAGGCCGATTGTACGTAACCCTGGGCGGCGCCGATGCCGATATACAGCAAGGCCAGCCCGGCGGCCACCCCGGTCAACGCCAGGGCAAACGCTTCCAGCACCAGCAGGCTCGCGATGTGCCACGGCCGCGCACCCACCGAACGCAAGATCGCCATCTCCCGGCGGCGCTCGTTGAGGCTGGTGAGAATCGCCGTGAGCATGCCGATCAACCCGGTCAGGACCACGAATAGCGAAATCACGAACAAGGCTTTTTCCGCCGTGCCCATCAGGCTCCACAACTCTTGCAGGGCCACGCCAGGCAGGATTGCCAGCAACGGCTCGCCGCGGAATTCATTGATTTCGCGCTGCAAGGTAAAGGTGGAAATCTTGCTGTTGAGGCCGAGCATGAACGCGGTGATGGCTTGGGGTGTCAGGTCCATGTTGCGGGCCTGGTCGGCGCTGATGCGACCGCTGCCCTGGGCCGGCACGCCATTCTTCCAATCGATGTGAATCGCTTCCATGCCGCCGAGGCTGATGTGTAGCGTGCGGTCTACTGGGGTGCCGGTGCGCTTGAGGATGCCGACCACGGTGAAAGGCTTGTCGTCATGCTTGACCAGGCTGATCGCCGCCACGCCGTGGGCCAGCACCAGTTTGTCGCCGAGCTTGTAATGCAACGCCTCGGCCACTTCGGCACCGAGCACCACTTCGAACGGATCGGTGGCAAAAGCTCGACCATCGGCCAGTTCCAGGTGCTGCTGGCGGCCGTACTGGTAATGCTCGAAATAGGCCTCGGTGGTGCCCATTACCCGATAGCCACGATGGGAGTCACCGAGGGACATGGGGATCGCCCACTTCACTTTCGGGTTGCTGGCGAAATGTTCGAAGCTGTCCCAGCGGATGTTATTGGTGGCGTTGCCGATGCGAAACACCGAGTACAGCAGCAGGTTCACCGAGCCGGAGCGAGCGCCGACGATCAGGTCGGTGCCGCTGATGGTGCTGGCAAAACTGGCTTTTGCCTCGGTGCGCACCCGCTCCACCGCCAGCAGCAGGCAGACCGACAGGGCGATGGCGAAGGCAGTGAGGATCGCAGTGAAACGGCGGTTCGCCAGGCTGGCCATGGCTAGACGGAGCAAATACATCTCAGACCTCGAGTGGCTTGGCGGCACGATTGAGATCGGCCAGCGAGAGGTGGCGGTCGAACAGCGATGCCAGGCTCTGATCATGGCTGACGAACAGCAGGCTTGAACCGGCCTCGCGGCATTCGGCAAACAGCAACCGCAGGAAGTTTTCCCGGGCGTCATAGTCCAGGGCTGAGGTCGGTTCGTCGGCGATTACCAGTTCCGGTTGGCCGATCAACGCCCGGGCGGCGGCGACCCGCTGCTGTTGGCCGATAGACAGCGAGTCGGCGCGGCGCTCCAGCAGATTCGCATCGGTCAGCCCCAGATGGGTCAACAGCGTGGCGGCAGCCTGGTCGATGCTGCCGTGACGCTGGATGGCCCGCTGCGCTCGCAGTTTGGAGAAGTGGCAGGGCAGTTCGACATTCTCGCGCACCGAGAGAAACGGCAGCAGGTTGAACTGCTGGAAGATGTAGCCGGTGTGGTCCACGCGAAAGCGGTCGCGGCTGCCCGCACCCAGTTCGGTGAGCGACTGGCCGAGCAGATGGACGCTGCCGCGATCCGGCGTCTGCACGCCGCCCAGCAGCCCCAGCAAGGTGGTCTTGCCACTGCCGCTGGGGCCCTTGAGGAACAGGGTTTCGCCGGCTTCGAGGCGAAAGGCCGGGATATCCAGCAGTGGTGGTTGCCCGGGCCAGCTGAAGACCAGGTCGGACAATTCGATGAGTGCTTGGGTCATGTTGGCCGAAGTCAGGGTAAATGGAGTAGCCCCTGTGGGAGCGGGCTGGCTCGCGAAAGCGGTGTGTCAGACACCCTCTGTGTTGGATGTGCCGGTCTCTTTGCGAGCCAGCCCGCTCCCACAGGGATGATTCGCAATACTCAGAATTTGAGTGCCGGCGCTTCAGGCGTCAATTCCCCGCCTTGCTGGCCCTTCGGGCCGATCATCTGCACCAGAATTTTATGGGTGGCCGGGAAGGTCTTGAAAAGCGGTGCCAGGTTCAGTTGCGTCAGGGAACCAGGCGCGACACAGCGGAACTGGTAGCGAGCGTGGATTTCGCTGTGTTCGTGGTGCTCGTCGCCATCGTCATCGGCATCTTCGGCGTGATCTTCGTGATCCGGCTCGTCGCCGAACAGCGGGCTTTCCAGTTCCTGCTGCTCCAGGGAGCATTTGGCATCGGCCAGAATGATCAACGCCGCCGGCTTCTCCAACTGCTTGCGGACAGCGGCCACCTTAGCCTTGTCGGCATCGCTGGTGGCGGCGTGTTCGAAGCCCACCAAATTCATGGCCGGGCTCTCCAGTTCCAATTCCAGGGTCTCGCCGTCCAATGAGGCATTGAGGCGGCCAACGCCGTGTTCATGGGCACCCAGGCTGCCATGTTCATGATCGTGGTCATGGTCGTGCTCGACCGCGGCGTGAGCGACAGCCAATGGCAACAGGGCGAAAGGCAAAGCGAGAAGCAGACGACGCATGACGAGTCTCCAGGTAAAGTGAATGTTTTGTTATGTAATCTTATAACGAATGTGCGCAGAGTTTGACCGTCTGCTTGGCGTCGCGCAAGGCCCATGGGAGCATGGGAAGATTAAATCTTCAGGAGCAAGGTGATGTTGCGCATACGCGGAACCGTCGGCGATTGGCCGGTGGACTTGTCGATCGAAATGGACGCGGGCGACTGGGCGCAGCTCGGCGCGCAGTTGCAGGCGGTCAAGCCGGAGGGCGCGGCGATGGCGGCGGCCAGACCGGCGAGTCAGGACGATGCGTTGTGGCAGATCGCCAGGGAATTGCTGCGCAAGGCCGGGCAGTTGAGCGGCCCGGACCTGCTGGAGCAACTGGAAGGCCTGACGGGCAGTGCGCCGGCGGGCAAGCGCCTGCTGGTGCGCTTGCGCCACAGCGCCGAGGTCAAGGTCTTGAGCGGCGGCGATACGCCGCTCTATAGCTGGGTCGGGGCTGACGCCTAGTACAACGCGGCAAACAGCTTGCGGCGATAGGTGGTCACCAGCGGGTGGTCGTTGCCCAACAGTTCGAACACTTGCAGCAGGGTCTTGTGTGGCAGGCCTTCGCTGTAGCTGCGGTTGCGGCTGAACAGCTTGAGCAGTGCCTCGAGCGCCGGCTCATACTGCTGGCGCGCCAGTTGCTGGATCGCCAGTTGATACGCCGCTTCATCGTCCTGCGGGTCTTTTGCCAGGCGGGCCTTGAGGTCAGCGGCGTCTGGCAGGTTTTTGGCCAGGCCGAGGAACTGGATCTGCGCCTTGGCCCCGGCCAGGGCAGCCTTGTGCTCGTCGCTTTTCACCGAGTCCAGCACGGTCTGCGCTTCGCCCAGCTCGCCGCGTTCGGTCAGGCAACGGGCAAACAGGATCAACGCCTTGGCGTTGGTATTGTCTTCGCCCAGCAGCCCGGCGAGCAGCGCCTCAGCATCGGCGAAACGCCCGTCATCGAACAGCGCCTGGGCCTGCTCGAACGGATCGGCCGCGACGGGAGGCGGCATCTGCACATGGGGTTCGAGCATCGCCCGTACCGCCGATTCCGGCTGGGCCCCGGCGAACCCGTCGACGGGTTGGCCGTCCTTGAACAGCACCACCGTCGGCAGGCTGCGGATGCCGAAGCGGGCGACGATGTCCTGCTCGATATCGCAGTTGACCTTGGCCAGCAGCAGTTCGCCCTGATAGCTTTCGGCAATGCCCTGCAACATGGGCATCAGCGCCTTGCACGGTGCACACCACTCGGCCCAGAAATCCACCAGTACCGGTTTGTGGAAAGAGTTTGCGATCACCGATTGGTCGAAATCGGCAGTGGTGGCGTCGAAGATGTAGGAGGTGTCCTGGGTCATGGGAATCTCGTAGAACGCTTGAATGGGGCAACTATACGGCGTGGTGGTGGGTGGCTGAAAGCGGGTTGGTCTTTCGCCCTGTGGTGTCTGACAGGACGCCTTCGCGGGCAAGCCCGCTCCCACAGTTGATCTGCAGTGGAGACAACATTCGCGTTCACTCTGGATCCCCTGTGGGAGCGGGCCTGCTCGCGAAGCTTTTCAGGCGCGCCGCGCGTGGTACAGGCTCACATGGCGAAACTCTTCCGGCTCGGCCAGGTCCGGCAGGGTCATGGCCTGGAGCATTTCGATGCGCCGGTACAGCGGATGCTCGAAATTCCGTACCCGGGAATCGGCCACCAGGGCCTCGCGGCCGCGACTGAGAAACTGGTCCAGCAACGGCAGGTTGGCCCGGTCGTAAAGCACATCGGCGACCAGGATCAGGTCGAAGCGATCCGCCTCGGCGAAGAAGTCCGTGGAATAAGCCAGCTCCACGCCATTGAGCAGGGCGTTGGCCCGGCATGCCGCGATTGCCAGTGGGTCGAGGTCGCACGCCACCACTTCCAGCGCCCCGGCCTTGACCGCCGCGATGCCTGCCACGCCGGAACCGGCACCAAAATCCAGCACCCGCTTGCCTTCGACCCACTGCGGCTGCTCGGCGAGGTAGCGGGCCATCGCCAAGCCGCTGGCCCAGCAGAAGCTCCAGTAGGGCGGTTCGTGGAGGATGCGCCGGGTTTCTTCCGGGCTGAAGGCGCGGTCCATGTTGTCGCCGTCGATCAGCCACAGCTTCAAGTCAGTGCCGGGTAATGGGCAGGCCACCAGGTGCGCGTCTCCCAGCAACTCGCTCAGCGCGTCTTGCAAGTCCTGCGGTGCATTCATGGTGCTTTGACGAATTGCAGCGCGCCCAACGCCTGGGTGGTCGGTTGCGCGATGCGCTGTTCCGGCAGGTGCAGGATCAATTGGCCCGACTGGCTGGCACGGCCACGCAGTTCCACGCGACCGCCGACCGGGAAGGCATCCGGGTTGAAACGCAGGCGGAAGGGCAGGGCGCGGTTGGTGCCGATCAGGCTGGAGCTGGCGAGCAATTGCTGCGGACGGCCCTTGTCATCGATCACCAGCAGCGCCAGTTCGACCTCGGCCCCGGTCGGTACGCCCTCGAGGGTGCCGCTCAGTTCCCGCTGGTACGCGGGCAATGGTCCCACCTCGGCGGCTTGGCGGGCTTTTTCCTGGGCCTGTTTCGGCGCCGGTGCCGGTGCCGGAGCAGTGGGTTTGGGAGCGTCACTGCTGCACGCCATCAGCAGGCTGAAAAGACTGAGCAAAAAGAGCGATCGTAACGGCATGTGCGGCTCCAGCAAGGTGAATTCCATGGATCTGACGGTAAGCCCGTCTGTATACCGTAAACCCTATGGCTTGTCTTGCCAGTGGGATGCGCTACCATGGCCCTCCCTTTTTTTGTTGCCTGCCACCATGCACTGTCCATTCTGCGGTGCCAACGACACCAAAGTCATCGACTCGCGACTGGTCGCCGAGGGCGAACAGGTCCGCCGCCGGCGCGAGTGCCTGGCCTGCGGCGAACGTTTCACGACGTTCGAGACCGCTGAGCTGGTGTTGCCGCGCCTGATCAAAACCGACGGCAGCCGCCAGCCGTTCGACGAAGAAAAACTGCGCGCCGGCATGCAGCGCGCGCTGGAAAAACGCCCGGTGAGCGTCGAACGCCTGGAAGCTGCGCTGGTGCACATCAAGCACAAGCTGCGGGCGACCGGCGAGCGCGAGGTCAAATCCCTGGTGGTTGGCGAGCTGGTGATGGCCGAGCTGCAGAAGCTCGATGAAGTCGCCTACATCCGTTTCGCTTCGGTGTACCGACGCTTCCAGGACTTGAACGAATTCCGCGAGGAAATCGACCGCCTGGCCCGCGAACCGGTGAAAGAATGACTGCCTCGGCGCAACAGGCCGTCCTCGACGCCCATTACATGGCCCGCGCGCTGGAGCTGGCGCGGCGCGGTCACTACACCACCCATCCCAATCCCCGGGTGGGCTGCGTCATGGTGCGTGATGGGCAGATTGTCGGCGAAGGTTGGCACATCCGCGCCGGTGAGCCCCACGCCGAGGTCCATGCCTTGCGCGCCGCCGGTGAACTGGCCCGGGGCGCCACGGCCTACGTGACCCTCGAGCCTTGCAGCCATCACGGCCGTACGCCGCCTTGTGCCGATGCGCTGGTCAACGCCGGTGTCGCTCGGGTCGTGGCGGCGATGCAGGACCCGAACCCGGAAGTTGCCGGTCGCGGTTTGCAGCGCCTGGCCCAGGCCGGTATCGCCACCGAAAGCGGCGTGCTCGAAGGCGAGGCCCGCCAGCTCAACCAGGGTTTCCTCAAGCGCATGGAGCACGGCCTGCCGTTCGTGCGGGTCAAGCTCGCCATGAGCCTCGATGGCCGCACCGCCATGGAAAGTGGCGAAAGCCAGTGGATCACCGGCCCGGCGGCACGTTCGGCGGTCCAGCGCTTGCGGGCCCAGGCCAGTGTGGTGCTGACCGGCGCCGACACGGTGCTGGCGGACAATGCCCGGTTGACCGTGCGCGCCGATGAACTCGGGCTGGACGCCGACCAGACGGCATTGGTCATGAGTCGTCCGCCGCTGCGGGTGCTGGTGGACGGTCGCCTGCGGGTGCCGCTCGATGCGCCCTTCTTCAAGGCCGGCCCGGCGCTGGTCGCCACGTGCATGGCGGTGGAAGAACAATACGCCAACGGCCCCGAATGCATGATCGTGGCAGGCGATGATGGTCAGGTCGACCTGCGTCGCCTGCTGGTGGAGCTGGCGGCCCGTGGCGTCAACGAGGTGCTGGTGGAGGCCGGTCCGCGCCTGGCAGGGGCATTCGCCCGGCAAGGCCTGGTGGACGAATTCCAGATTTTTATCGCCGGCAAGTTCCTGGGATCTTCGGCGCGACCGCTGCTGGACTGGCCGCTGGCGCACATGAAGGACGCTCCGGCGCTGAAAATCACCGAAATTCGTGCCGTGGGTGATGACTGGCGAGTCATCGCCGTTCCCATCCCGCCGGCCAGCGTATAATTCCCGGCCTTCGCTCAAGCGGCGGCCTGTTCTCGAGGAGGACTCATGTTTACCGGCATCATCGAATCCATCGGCAGCATCCGCGCACTCACCCCCAAGGGCGGCGATGTGCGGGTCCATGTCGAAACCGGCAAGCTCGACCTGAGCGACGTCAAACTGGGCGACAGCATCGCCGTGAACGGTGTCTGCCTGACCGCCGTCGAACTGCCTGGCAATGGTTTCCTGGCGGACGTCAGCCGCGAAACCCTCGACTGCACCGCCATGAACGATCTCAAGAGCGGCAGCCCGGTCAACCTGGAAAAAGCCTTGACGCCCACGACCCGGTTGGGCGGGCACCTGGTCAGCGGCCATGTCGACGGCGTCGGCGAAGTGGTTTCCCGTACCGATAATGCCCGGGCCGTGGAATTTCGTATCCGTGCGCCGAAGGAGCTGGCCAAGTACATCGCCCACAAGGGCTCGATTACCGTCGACGGCACCAGTCTGACGGTGAACGCGGTGGATGGCGCCGAATTTCTGTTGACGATCATCCCGCACACTTTAAGCGAAACCATCATGGCCTCGTACCGGCCTGGACGCCGGGTCAACCTGGAAGTCGACTTGCTGGCTCGTTACCTGGAGCGCCTGCTGCTCGGTGACAAGGCTGCAGAACCGACGTCCGGCAGCAACATCACCGAAAGCTTTCTGGCCGCCAACGGCTACCTCAAATCCTGACCCAAGGGGGTGCCGCGTGGCGCTCAATAGCATCGAAGAGCTGGTTGAAGATATCCGCCAAGGCAAGATGGTCATCCTCATGGATGACGAAGACCGCGAGAACGAAGGCGACCTGATCATGGCCGCCGAATGCTGCAAGGCCGAACACATCAATTTCATGGCCAAGCACGCCCGCGGCCTGATCTGCATGCCGATGAGCCGTGAGCGTTGCGAGCTGCTGAAGTTGCCGCTGATGGCTCCGCGCAACGGTTCCGGCTTCGGTACCAAGTTCACCGTATCCATTGAAGCCGCCGAGGGCGTGACCACCGGCATTTCCGCCGCCGACCGCGCGCGCACCGTGCAAGCCGCCGCCGCGAAGGACGCCAAGGCTGAAGACATCGTCAGCCCCGGCCACATCTTCCCGCTGATGGCCCAGGCCGGCGGCACCCTGGCCCGTGCCGGCCACACTGAAGCGGCGTGCGACCTGGCGCGCATGGCTGGTTTCGAACCCAGCGGCGTGATCTGCGAAGTGATGAACGACGACGGCACCATGTCCCGTCGCGCGGAACTGGAGGCCTTCGCCGCCGAACACGACATCAAGATCGGCACCATCGCCGACCTCATCCATTACCGGATGATCCACGAACGTACCGTTCAGCGGATTGCCGAGCAGCCGCTGGACAGCGAACTGGGCCATTTCAACCTGGTGACCTACCGCGATTCCGTGGAGGGCGACGTGCACATGGCCCTGACCCTGGGCACCGTCTGCGCCGAAGAGCCGACCCTGGTCCGCGTGCACAACATGGACCCGTTGCGGGACCTGCTGATGGTCAAGCAGCCTGGCCGCTGGAGCCTGCGGGCCGCGATGGCTGCGGTGGCGGAGGCCGGCAGCGGTGTGGTGCTGCTGCTCGGGCATCCCCTTGATGGCGACGTGCTGCTGGCGCATATCCGCGAAACCGGCGAGCAATTGCCAGCGAAGAAAACCACCACTTACAGCACGGTCGGCGCCGGTTCGCAGATCCTGCGCGACCTGGGCGTACGCAAAATGCGCCTGATGAGTGCGCCGATGAAATTTAATGCGATATCCGGTTTCGATCTGGAAGTTGTAGAATACGTGCCCTCTGAATAATGACCTCGTTCAGTTAAGGAGGTCCCCCTTGTGGGAGCGGGCTTGCTCGCGAAGGCGATAGCACATCCAGCATTGATGTTGGCTGACACATCGCCTTCGCGAGCAAGCCCGCTCCCACAGGGGTTTCCAGCCCCAACAACATTGAGGAGCGCGCATAGAGCGCGTTCCGGCTCTTTAAGAGAATTGACGAATGACCCTGAAGACCATCGAAGGTACCTTCATCGCCCCCAAAGGCCGCTACGCTCTGGTAGTGGGCCGTTTCAACAGCTTCGTGGTCGAGAGCCTGGTTGGCGGTGCGGTCGATGCCCTGGTTCGCCATGGCGTGAGCGAGAGCGACATCACCATCATCCGTGCCCCTGGCGCCTTCGAAATTCCGCTGGTTGCGCAGAAAGTCGCTCAAAAGGGCGAATATGCAGCGATCATCGCCTTGGGCGCGGTCATTCGTGGCGGTACTCCGCATTTCGAATACGTGGCTGGCGAGTGCACCAAGGGCCTGGCCCAGGTGTCCATGGAGTTCGGCGTGCCGGTCGCTTTCGGCGTACTGACTGTTGACTCCATCGAGCAAGCCATCGAACGTTCCGGCACCAAGGCCGGTAACAAAGGCGCCGAAGCCGCCCTGTCCGCCCTGGAAATGGTCAGTCTGCTGGCGCAGTTGGAGGCCAAGTGATTAGCGACGAAAGCGATCGTTTCAACCCGCGCGATCCCAAGCCTGCCGATGCCGGCAAGCCTTCGAAAAGCGTCAAGCGTCGCGAAGCCCGCCAGCTTGCGACCCAGGCGCTGTATCAATGGCATATGGCCAAGCAGTCGCTGAACGAGATCGAAGCGCAGTTCCGGGTCGATAACGATTTCAGCGATGTCGATGGCGCGTATTTCCGCGAGATCCTTCATGGGGTTCCGGCGCACAAGACCGAAATCGACAAGGCCCTGGCGCCTTGCCTGGACCTGACCATCGAAGAGCTGGATCCGGTCGAGCTGGCGGTGTTGCGCCTGTCCACCTGGGAATTGATGCAGCGTGTCGATGTACCGTATCGCGTGGTGATCAACGAAGGGATCGAACTGGCGAAAATCTTCGGTTCCACCGACGGACACAAGTTCGTCAACGGTGTGCTCGACAAGCTCGCTCCGCGCCTGCGGGAAGCTGAAGTGAAGGCGTTCAAGCGCTGAATGGGTGAATTCGAGCTGATCCGCAGCTACTTCGCCGCCGCGCCTTGTGCGCAGGGCGGCGACGGCGTTGCGCTGGGGATCGGTGACGATTGTGCCTTGCTGGCGGTTCCTTCCGGGGAGCAGTTGGCGGTGTCCACCGACACGCTTGTGGCCGGTGTGCATTTTCCAGATCCTTGCGATCCGTTCCTGCTCGGCCAGCGCTCGCTGGCCGTGGCGGTCAGTGATCTCGCCGCCATGGGCGCCAGGCCCCTGGCCTTTACCCTTGCCCTGACCTTGCCGACGGTGACAGCCGATTGGCTGCAGGCCTATGCCCATGGCTTGAACCAGATGGCCCAGGCCTGCGGTGTAGCGCTGGTAGGCGGGGATACCACTCGCGGCCCCCTGAGCCTGACCATGACTGTGTTCGGTCGCCTTCCGTCCGGCCAGGCGTTGACTCGAAGCGGCGCGCAACCCGGCGACCTGCTCTGCGTCGGTGGAGAGCTGGGCAATGCCGCCGGTGCATTGCCCCTCGTGCTCGGCCAGCGTCACACTGAGCCCACCGTCGCCGAGCCGTTGCTGGCGCATTATTGGTCACCGCGTCCGCAGGTCGACTTGGGGCTGGCGCTGCGGGGCAGGGCCAGTGCGGCCATGGATATCTCCGATGGCCTGCTGGCCGATTGCGGGCATATCGCGTTGGCGTCCGGCGTGGCAATCCAGGTTGAACGGGACCGGCTACCGCTGTCCAACGCTTTGCGGGCCTTGCTCGGCCAAGCGGGCGCGGAGCAGGCCGCGCTGAGCGGGGGCGACGATTACGTGCTGCTGTTCAGCTTGCCACCGGTCCGATTATCGACATTGCAGGCCGAAGGCTGGCCGATCCACGTGATCGGCAGTGTCATGACAGGTCAGGGCGTCATGCTGGTGGACGCCGACGGAGGCGACATCACCCCGCAAGTCCGGGGTTATCAACATTTTCGGGAGACACCGTGACAGATCATCCCAACCAGGTTCCAGCCGAGTTCGTACCTCCCTCGGTCTGGCGTAATCCCTGGCATTTCCTGGCATTTGGCTTCGGTTCAGGCACTTTACCCAAGGCGCCAGGTACCTGGGGTTCGCTGGTTGCGCTACCCTTCATACCGTTGTGGCAGATGTTGCCGGACTGGGGTTACTGGCTGATGCTCGGCATCACCATGCTGTTTGGCTTCTGGTTGTGTGGCAAGGTGGCGGACGACCTGCGTGTGCACGATCATGAGGGGATCGTCTGGGATGAAATGGTCGGGATGTGGATTACCCTGTGGCTGGTGCCGGAAGGCTGGTACTGGCTCTTGGCGGGTTTCCTGGTGTTCCGCTTCTTCGATATTCTCAAGCCATGGCCGATCCGCTGGATCGACCGGCATGTCCACGGAGGCGTCGGCATCATGCTCGACGATATCCTGGCCGGGGTGTTTGCCTGGCTGGCAATGCAAGGACTGGTGTGGTGTTTTACCTGAGGGATCCAGGCATGGGCGTAAGCCGAGCGCTGTTGCTGTTGCTGTGTCTAGGGGCTTGCTTCGGCGTTCTGGCGGCCGAGCCGACGCCGCTGCCCGGCAAGATCCGCGCGGCCAGCGAGGAGTGGAGCGACTATACCGGCGCTGATGGCCGGGGCATGGCATGGGACATCCTGCGCGAGGTGTTCGAACCCGAAGGCGTGAAGCTGGAGATCCGCAGCGTCCCCTATACCCGTTCGATCGGCTTGGTGCAGCGCGGCGAGGCCGATGCACAGGTCGGTGCCTATCGCAATGAAACCGAAGGGCTGCTTTATCCCCAATGGCACTACGACGTCGATCATATCTATGCCTTGGGACTGGCCTCCAAGCCGTCACCTACCCTGGAGACAGTCGGCAATTATCGACTGGTATGGATGCGCGGGTACGAATACAACGCCTACCTGCCCAACATCCGCCGTTTCAACGAAATCCACCGGGCGGTGGGTATCCTGCCGATGCTGCTGCATGATCGGGCCGATTTCTACATCGATGCCCTGATGGAGATCCAGGGCGTGCTCGCCAAGGCCGACAATCCCCAGCAGTACAAGCTCTCGCCGTTGATCAACCTGCCGCTGTACCTGGGCTTCGCCAACACTGAAAATGGACGGGCGCTGCGTGCGCTGTTCGACCGGCGCATGGAGGTATTGGTGAAAAGTGGCAAGTTGAAACCGATTTTCGAGCGCTGGAAGCAACCTTATCCTTTCGACGAGCACGGTAAGCCACCGAAGGCGTAATCAATCTTGTCGATAGTAATAGTCGACAATTCAGCTTAAGCGTCTGCCGGGACCTGCTGTTACAATGCCCTTCTCTGCGAATCTCCAGTACTAGATCAGGAGCACACCGGTGCCTGTCGTTTTTGTTGCCGCTTCCAAGCTGCCAACGCCCTTTGCGCAATTCACCATGCATGGTTTTCTGGATGAGGCCACTGGCCGCGAGCACGTTGTGCTGAGCCTGGGTGATATTGCCGATGGCGCTCCGGTACTGGGCCGCTTGCACTCCGAATGCCTGACGGGCGATGCCCTGTTCAGCCAGCGCTGCGACTGCGGTTCGCAACTCGAAGCCGCCTTGCAGGCCATTGCTCGCGAAGGTCGAGGCGTGTTGCTGTACTTGCGCCAGGAAGGGCGTGGCATCGGTCTGTTGAACAAGATCCGTGCCTATGAATTGCAGGATGGCGGTGCCGATACCGTGGAGGCCAACGAGCGCCTAGGTTTTGCCGCCGACCTGCGCGACTACAGCATCTGCCTGCCCATGCTCGAACACCTGGGCGTCAAGTCCCTGCGTTTGATGACCAACAACCCGCGCAAGGTCAAGGCGTTGACCGACATGGGCATCGTGGTGGCGGAGCGGGTGCCGCTGCACACCGGCCATAATCCCCACAACAAGCTCTACCTGGCGACCAAGGCCAGCAAGCTCGACCACATGATGGGCAACGAGCACCAGGGCGAGGTCGACCGGGCGTGACGCGGGGTCAGGTCCGGCGACGGCTGTCCATCGGTTGGTGGAAGTACCTGGCGTTGGCGTTGCTGCCGCTGTTCGTGATCAATCTGGCCTTCGGCCAGGGCGAAGCGATTCTGCCGGTGCTGGCGATGCCACTGTTCATCGCCGGCGTGGCCTCGATGTTCGTCAGCCTGCGATTCTTCGGCGCATACAAGCACGCCTTGATCGCCACCCAGAATGCCCTCGATACCCCCGAAGAGCCTCAGGCCTGGATCACGTTGGCGGCCCGTCGACGTGCTGCCTTCCTGGCTGCCGGGTTGCCGGCCTGGATCGGTGCCCTGGCGGTGTTCGTGGGCCTGGAAGCGGTGCCGCTGATGTTGCTGGCCTTGTCTTCCGCGGTGCTGTTCTACCTGTATCGCCTTCCGCGTCAGCTCGGCTGATAGGCTGTTGGCTGGCGCGTCTGCTGCCGGCCGTCAGCGATGCCCTCGCCATGTCTGTTACGCACGCCCCTGTGGGAGTGGGCTTGCTCGCGAAGGCGGAGTGTCAGTCGACGCTGATGTCGAGTAACACTCCGCCTTCGCGAGCAAGCCCGCTCCCACAAGGAGTCTGTGGTGTTTGAAGGTCAGAGACCCAGCAGCTGCAACCGCTGGCGCACGGAGGCTTCGATCCCAGCCTCGTCCAGGCCGCACTCGGCCAGCATCTGCGCCGGCTTGGCGTGTTCGACGTAGATGTCCGGCAGTCCCAGGTGAAGCACCGGCTTGAGGATGTTTTCCCGGGCCAGGAACTCACTGACTGCCGCACCGGCACCGCCCATGATGGCGTTTTCTTCGATGGTCACCAGCAGCTCATGGCCGGCGGCCATTTCGCGGACCAGGGCTTCGTCCAATGGTTTGACGAAACGCATGTCAACGACCGTGGCGTCCAGGGTCTGGGCGACTTTCATGGCCTCGGCCAGTTGCACGCCGAACACCAGCAGGGCGGTCTGTTTGCCCTGGCGGCGGATCACGCCCTTGCCGATTTCAATTGGCTCGAGGGTGGCCTCGATGGTTGCGTTCGGTCCGCTGCCACGGGGGTAGCGCACTGCTGCCGGACCATTGAACAGGTGGCCGGTGGTGAGCATCTTGCGCAGCTCGTTTTCATCGCTCGGGGTCATCACCAGCATGCCGGGGATGCAGCGCAGGAACGAAAGATCGAAGCTGCCGGCGTGAGTCGGGCCGTCTTCACCCACCAGGCCGGCGCGGTCGATGGCGAACAGCACATCGAGATTCTGCACCGCGACATCATGCACCAACTGGTCATAACCGCGTTGCAGGAAGGTCGAGTAGATCGCCACCACCGGTTTTGCTCCTTCGCATGCCATGCCGGCAGCGAGGGTCACGGCGTGCTGCTCGGCAATCGCCACGTCGAAATAGCGCTGCGGGTAGCGTTCACTGAAGGCCACCAGGTCGGAGCCTTCCTTCATGGCCGGGGTAATCCCCACCAGGCGCGGGTCCGTGGCGGCCATGTCGCACAGCCATTGGCCGAACACGGCGGAGTACTTGGGTCCACCGGCCTTTTTCGGGGCAGAGGCCGGGGCGTCCAGTGGTTCGAGCTTGGTGATGGCGTGGTAACCGATGGGATCGACTTCCGCCGGGGCGAAGCCCTTGCCTTTCTTGGTTACCACATGCAGGAACTGTGGGCCCTTGAGGTCGCGCATGTTGCGCAGCGTGGCGATCAGCGTCGGCAGGTCATGACCGTCGATCGGGCCGATGTAGTTCCAGCCCAGTTCTTCGAACAGTGTGCCGGGGACCAGCATGCCCTTGGCGTATTCCTCGGTGCGGCGGGCGATTTCCCAAGCGCCGGGCAGGCGCGACAAGACCTTCTTGCTGCCTTCGCGCATGCTGGCGTAGGTACGGCTGGAAAGGATCTTCGCCAGGTAATTGGACAAGCCACCGACATTGCGCGAGATCGACATGTCGTTGTCGTTGAGGATCACCAGCATGTTGGCGTTGACTTCCGGCGCGTGGTTCAGCGCCTCGAAAGCCATGCCCGCCGTCAGGGCGCCATCACCGATCACGGCAATCGCCTTGCGGTCGCTGTTCTGCAGGCGGGCGGCAATGGCCATGCCCAGCGCAGCGCTGATGGAAGTGCTGGAGTGGCCGACGCCAAAGGTGTCGTACTCGCTCTCGGAACGCCGTGGGAAAGCGGCGATCCCGTCCTTCTGGCGCAGCGTGCCCATGCGCTTGCGGCGACCGGTGAGGATCTTGTGCGGGTAGGCCTGATGGCCGACGTCCCACACCAGCCGGTCGTCCGGGGTGTCGAATACGTAATGCAGCGCAATGGTCAGCTCGATGACGCCCAGACCGGCACCGAAGTGCCCACCGGTCTGGCCGACCGTATAGAGCAGTTCCAGGCGCAGCTCATCGGCCAGGGTTTCCAGCTCGGCTTCACCCAGCCGACGCAAGCCGTCCGGCGTGTTGGCGCGGTCCAGCAGGGGCGTGGTCGGGCGTTTGCGGGGAATCTCTTGAAACGTCGTGGGCATCAGGCGAATCGTTATAGGTATAGAAAGAGGCGGCAGTTTACCTTATGCATCGCAAGCTGCCCACGCGTTGGCCGGAACTTGGCCGATACGCAGTCTGAAAGATTGACCCCGTATTAGCTGCGTCGTTCGACGATATAGCGCGCCAAGTCGCGCAACGGTTCGGCCGCCGCGTCAAACGGCCGCAACGCTTCCAGGGCCTGGTCGCGCAACTCCAGGGCGTAAGCCTTGGCGGCGTCGAGGCCCAGCAGGGCCGGGTAAGTCGGCTTGTCACGGGCGATGTCGGCACCCTGGCGCTTGCCCAGGGTCTGGGTATCGCTTTCGACGTCGAGGATATCGTCCTGCACCTGGAACGCCAGGCCGACGGCCCGCGCGTATGTCTGCAAGGCGTGCAACTGTTCTGGGGTGGCCCGGCCGCTGGCGAGGGCGCCAAGCTTGACGCTGGCTTCGATCAAAGCCCCGGTCTTGTGCCGGTGCATGTACTCCAGCGCACCCTGATCCAGCTTCAGGCCGACCGAACCCAGGTCGATGGCCTGGCCGCCGACCATGCCGGCGGGCCCTGCCGCCAGCGCCAGGGCACTGACCATGTCCAGGCGGATCTGCGCCGGGCAGTCGCTGAGGGCCGGGTCAAGCAGGGCGCTGAAGGCCAGGCTCTGCAAACCATCGCCGGCCAGGATCGCGCAGGCTTCGTCGAATTGTTTGTGGGTGGTCGGCTGGCCGCGACGCAGGTCGTCGTCGTCCATGGCCGGCAGGTCGTCGTGCACCAGGGAATAGGCGTGGATCAGCTCCACCGCGCACGCCGCGCCGTTGGCCTGTTCGGCCACACCGCCCAGGGCTTCGCAAGCGGCATAGGCCAGCAGCGGCCGCACCCGCTTGCCACCGTTCATGACGCTGTAGCGCATGGCTTCGTACAGGCGCGCCAGCTCGGGGCTCGGCGCGCTAAACAACGTGCCCAGTGCAGCATTGACCCGGGCCTGGCTGCTGGCCTGATAGGCACCGATCATTCAGGTTGTTCCGCGTCGAAAGGTTCTTCGGTCAGCTCGCCATCGCGTTCGAGCAACAACTGCACCTTCTGCTCGGCCTGGGCCAGCGCCGCCTGGCAGTCGCGAGTCAGGCCGATACCTTGTTCGAAGGCAGTCAGCGAGTCTTCCAGCGACAATTCGCCGTTCTCCAGCCGTTCGACCAGCGTTTGCAGGTCGGCCAGGGATTGTTCGAAGTCCAATGCAGCTTTTTTGCGGGCCATGGCGGCTATTCCGGTTGACTGTTAAACCGGCGCGACACTAGCAGACATGGGGGTTCGGGGCAAATCAGGACAGGGCTGGGGGGGAGTGTTCCTCTGTGGCGTGTCTTTGCCGCAGCAACATCCGCTTACCACAAACACAGTCTCACGCAGCTGGATAATTGATTCGGTACCGAGTACTGCGTCCACCTCCCGGTAATCGCTCCAGACAGCCTTTTTCCAGCAACTCCGCCAGGTGTCGGGTTGCGGTTGCCTTGGAAACCTTGGCCACGGCCTGGTACTGCGCTGCGCTGATACCGTGCTCAAAACCTTTTTCACCACCATCAAGCAACCGATTCAGCACTTTGGTCTGTTCCGGGGTGAGTCCCGAGGCGCGGTGAACCTGCCAGAATCGAGCCTTGCCCAACACGCTTTCGATCTGGGCCATGGCTTTGTGCAAGCTGCGCGACAGGGTCTGCAAAAACCAGGTAAGCCAATCGGTGATATCCAGCGTGGCTTTCTGAGCGCTTTCAAGTGCTCGGTAGTAGCCAGCGCGGTCATCAAGAATGCTCACGGACATGGCGTAGAAACGGATCGCCTGGGCTTCGCCCTGGGCCAGTGCGAGATCGGTGAGGTTGCGGGTCAGGCGCCCGTTGCCATCGTCAAATGGATGCAGGGTGACAAACCAGAAGTGGGCGATACCGGCCCGCAACAAAGGATCGAGTCCGGATTGATGACGGCTGGCCTCAAACCAGTCGAGGAAGGTTTGCAGTTGCTGCTCGAGACCTTGGCGAGGCGGGGCTTCGAAATGAACAGTGGGACGGTCCAATCTGCCCGAGACCACTTGCATTGGCTCGTCTCCCCGTAGCGAACCTACGCGAATGTGCTGATGGGCCAGGTCGCTCGTCTGTTCAGGGAAGAGCCACTCGTGCCATTCAAGCAGCCGCTCGACGGTCAGGGGCTGGCTGAAGTGTCGGGTAGCATCCAGCAAAAGGTTCGCCAGGCCCTCACTGCGCGGGCTGACCGGAGTGTCACTGGCCCGCTCCAGGCCCAGGCGTCGGGCCAGGGACGACCGCACCGAGCCCACATTCAATTGCTCCCCTTCAATGGCCGATGAGGTCACGATGTTCTGCAACAACGCATCCAATTCGTTCTGGGCGTTGAGCGACGCGGTGACAGCGCCGGTCATGCCGAGCAGTTGACCTTGGGTTTGCACGCATTCGCGTAGCAGAGCCGCCAATGTTTCGGGCTGCCAGTGAAAGTTGGGCCAGTCGGGCTGTTGCCAGATCCAATAGGGTTCCATGAGCCTGTCCATACCGGGGATGAGCCGAATAATAACGTTATTCGGCTCATTTCGTGAGCCGAATAACTTCGCTAATCGGCTCACGCTCTCCCCAAGACGTGATTTCCCACACAGAATCACGCGTTCCCCGATTGTGAATAATGCGCCGAATCGCTAACCTTCGCGCCATCTACAGCCCCCGTATGGCGGGCTCCTGACGAAACCTGAAAAAAGATAATCAATGCGCCGAGGAAGGGCGCCAGGTTGCGTTGTGCATGGCAGGAGGCATACATGCGTTTTCTTTCATTGCTGATTGCGCTGATGGTCACACCGCTGGTGTGGGCCGAGCCTGCGGCCGAGATGTCGGAGCCGGTGGGCGGCTGGCGTTACAGCGGCTTGCTCGATCGCACTGAAAACCCGCAGGTGGCCTATCCCACGCCGCCCATCGACCGAGGCGTGCAGCGCAATCGCACGATGATCGAGGGCCGGCTCAAGGCCATGGGCACCGCCCGTCCGCCCCACAGCCTGGCGGTCAACGGCAATCCACTGAATCTCTATACCGACGAAGAAGGTCGTTTCGCCCGGCCGTACGCGTTCGGTGCCGGTTCCAACAGCGTCGAGGTCCGCAGTTCCGAAGGCAAGTCCCTCAAGCGTGTGCAGTTCTATGAGGCCAACAACCTGCGGACCCCGGCGCAGATCCGCGTGGTGCTGGGCTGGGACGACCCCAAGGCCGAGCTGGACCTGCACATCATCACCCCCGACGGCCAGCATGCCTTCTTCGGCCAGCCGGCGCTGAGCAACGGCGGCGGCCTCGACCCGGACGGCGTCGATGGCCCCGGTCCCGAAATGTTCACCATGACTGCGCCGATGCACGGCACCTACCTGGTCTACGTGAATTATTGGGGCAACTACGGCGACGGCGGCTATAACTTCGACGAAACCAGCAACCAGAACGAGGTGATCACCTCGCAGATCAATCTGGTGCTCAACGAAAACACCGTCAATGAGAAACGCGAAACCTTTGTCGTGCCCCTGCGGGCCATCGGCGATCTCTTGCTGGTCAAGACTTTCAACTACTAATTCCGCTCCACGGATGAACAGGCCCTTGTGAATATGAGCGACAACACTGCTTCCCCGACCGTGCCGACACCTGTCGCTAAACCTGCGCGCCGCTGGCCGGCGCTGCTGATCGGGCTGTGCCTGGTGGCCGGTGTCGCCGCCGGGTTGGGCTGGTTCATGCACAAGCCCAAAACACCACCCACGGCGCTGGCGCTGGAAAAGCTCGGCCTGAGTCGTCCCGATGGGCTGCTTGAAGCCCATTCCCTGAGCCAGTTGCCCAAGGACCTGTTGGCAGTGCCGTTCCTCAAGGCCACACTCACCGAGGATTTCGTCTTTTATTACCAGGCCCATGCCGACCGCCTGGGGCTGATCGGCAGCCTGCGCCGAATCATCTATGAGCATGACCTCAAGCTGCAGGACAGCCTGATCGAGGAACTTTTTGACCAGCCCGCCGATGTGGCGCTGTGGCGCGGTGCGGATGGCCGGCTCAAGGATTTCCTGTTGGTGATGGACCGCGGCGGGCTGGCCAAGGTGCTGGAGCCGCTGGCAAAAGTCGCCCTGGACGATACGCAGTTGAGCAAGCTCAGCGACCTGAAGGTCGGCGGCGATGACGTCGCGCTCTACCAGCTTAGCTACAACGCCAGCAAATCCCTGGTGTTCGCCTCCCATGGCGACAAGCTGGTGGTGCTGTCCGATCCGAGCAAGCTCTATGATCCGGCCAACGGGGCGTTCGACGAGCGTGGTGCCGTTTCCACTACCGCACTGGCGGCGCTGCTCAATGGCGACAAGCTCTTTACCGAAGCCTTCGGCCTGCCGCCCAAGGCACCTGAGGTCAAGCAACGCATCTCGGTCAACGCCAGCGTGCTCGCCATGGGCTACCAACGTTTCATTCCGAACTTCGCCGGGTTGCGTTTCGACATGGACGACAAGGGCTGGCACAGCTTCCTGGCCATGGACGAGCTGGAGAACCAACCGGATTTCGACTTCAAGCCGATCTGGCAAGCCATGCCCATGGGCGCCAGTGCCTGCGTGGCCTTGCCATTGGCCGCTGAACAGCAGAAACCGCTGCTGGTAAAACTCGGGGCCGAGGAAAAAGCTGCTCAGGCCATGGTTGACCATATGGCCGGCGCGGCGGGCCTGTGCTGGTATGCCGATTCGCGTTTGTACACGCCGTTGCTGGTGGCCAGCCTGAACGAAGACGACGGCAAGTTCGACGCCGACCTGGGCAACCTGTTCGGGTCGATGGTCGGCGCCTATGAAAACAACGTGGCCGAGCACGCGTTCCCGGTCGTCGAGAAGCAGGAAGGCTCGATGCATCACTGGCAGCGCCAGGTGAGCTCCAACTTCGGCCCGTACCTGGCCAAGGACTCGCTGCAACCCGATGCCATCACCGGCAAGGCGTTCATGCGGGTCAGCCTGGCGCGCCACGGTTCGACTCTGCTGTTCTCCCTCGACGACAAACTGGTGGACAAGGCCCTCGGCACCCTCGACAAGCGCTTCCCGCCGATGGCCGACGTGGTGCCCAAGGACCTGCTGATGCCGTTCTACTTCGGCCCGGACTCCATGGCGCAACTGATGCAGCGTGAAACCCTGGACAGCTTGCCCCAGGACATGGAACCGGTGTTCTACAACGCCGCGCAGACCTACTTGATTCCAAAACTGCGCACCCTCGGTGGCTATGGCAAATACGCCCTGACCCTGCCGGCAGGCAGCGAGCCGGACGGCCACTGGCAGTGGTTGCCGCTGGAATGGAAAGCACTGTGACCGGACTGATCCGCACGCTCGGGCTGATGGCACTGTTCCTGGGAGGACAGGCGTTTGCCATGGAAACGCCGTCGCTGGATGTGCAGCAATCCCAGGTGTTCCGTGCCTGGTTCGTGCGCATCGCCGAGGAGCAGTTGAGCCGGGGCCCGAGCCCGCGCTGGTACCAGCAGGACTGTGCCGGGCTGGTACGTTTTGCCGCCAACGAAGCGCTGAAGGTCCACAACGAAAAATGGCTGCGCAGCAATGGCCTGTCCAATCGCTACCTGCCGCCGGAGCTTGAGCTGAGCGACGACCAGCGACGCCTGGCCCAGAAATGGCAGCAGGGTGGCGGCAAGGTCGGGCCTTACGTCAACGCCATCAAGTTGATCCAGTTCAACAGTCGTCTGGTGGGCCGTGACGTGGCCCAGGCCCGTCCTGGCGACCTGATGTTCTTCGATCAGGGCGATGACCAGCACCTGATGATCTGGATGGGCCGCTACATCGCCTATCACACCGGCACCACAACCCCTACCGACAACGGCATGCGCTCCGCAAGCCTGCAACAACTCATGAACTGGAAGGACACCCGATGGATACCCGACGCAGCCAACCCCAACTTCATCGGCGTCTATCGACTCAACTTTCTCTCCCAATGACCGGTGCCCGCATGCTGCGCTTGTGTTCGAAACTGTCCCTGCTGTTTGCCTTGTTGCTGGCCTCCTTCGTGCACGCCGAAGACACGGTGGAGCCCAGCGGCTACACGCCAGTGTCCGGTGAAAGCTTCTTCCTGCTGGCCGACAGCAGTTTCGCCAGCGATGAGCAGGCCATGGTCCGCCTCGAAGCGCCGGGCCGCGACTATCGCCGGTTTCGTATGGAGCCTTACGGTGGCGCCGATATCCGCGTCTATCGCATTGAAAAGCCCCTGGACTTCCTAAAGCGCCAGAAGAACCTGCACCGTGTCGTCAGCGACGGCCAGTTCAAGGGTGAAGGGCTCTCGAACACCCTCGCGTACCTGTGGGACAACTGGTACCGCAAGTCCCGTCGGGTCATGCAGCGGGCGTTCTCCTACGAATCCCGCCGGCAGGTGACCGAGGAAGTACCGGAGCTGAAGATTGGTGATGCCCTGGTTGCACCGACGCCCTACGAGGCTCCGGCCCAGTTCGCCCTGATCCCGGGCCTGCCGCTGGTCAGCCAGTTCCGTTATCCGCTGTGGCAAGCCAAGCCGATCCAGCCGCCGGCGGGCGTCAACCTGGCCGGTTCGTCCAGCGAGTTCGTCAGCGTCGCGCCGGGCAATGTCTACATCCCGCTGGGCCAGCTCAAGCCTGGCCTGTACCTGGTGGAAGCACTGGTCGGCAAGTACCGGGCGACCACCATGGTCTTCGTCTCGAACACCGTGGCGGTGAGCAAGATTTCCGGTGACGAACTGTTGGTCTGGGCTGCCCGCAAGCATGAAGGCAGCTCGGTGCCCAAGGTCAATGTGCTGTGGACCGACGGCCTGGGCGTGATGAACAGCGGTGCTACCGATGAAAGCGGCCTGCTGCGTCTCAAGCACGTCAGCCCGGAGCGTTCGTTCGTCATTGGCGAGGATGAGGAGGGTGGGGTATTCGTTTCCGAGAACTTCTACTACGACAGCGAAATCTACGACACCAAGCTCTACGCCTTCACCGACCGGCCGCTGTATCGCCCGGGGGATTGGGTCTCGCTGAAAATCGTCGGCCGTGAATTCAAGAACGCCCGCGACTCGGTGCAACCGGCGGCGGCCGACGTCAATGTCAGCGTGCTGGATGCCACGGGCACCGCGCTGCAGACCCTGGCCCTCAAGCTGGACTCCAAGGCCGGTACCCAAGGCCGTTTCCAATTGCCGGAAAATGCCGTGGCCGGCGGCTATGAACTGCGCTTCAGCTACAAGGATCAGATCTACAGCAGCGCCTTCCGTGTGGCTGAATACATCAAGCCGCACTTCGAGATTGCCTTGAACCTGGCCAAGCAGGAATACCGCACCGGCGAGCCGGTCAAGGGCAAGCTCGTGCTGCTGTACCCGGATGGCAAGCCGGTGGTCGATGCCACGGTGAGTCTGAGCTTGCGGGCCCAGCAACTGTCGATGGTGGACAACGAGCTGCAATACCTGGGGCAATTCCCGGTTGAACTGACCAGCAGCGAAGTGACCACCGACGACCAGGGCGTCGCGATGCTCGAACTGCCGGCCGCCGACAAGCCGAGCCGCTACACCCTTACCGTGTTTGCCAGCGACGGCGCGGCGTATCGGGTCAAGACCACCAAGGAAATCCTCATCGACCGCGGCGCGGCGAATTTCCGCTTGAGCGCTCGCCAGCGTTTCAGTGCGTCCGGTGAAAAGGTTGCGTTCAGCTACGTCAACGAAGGCGGCAGCGAGCAAAGCAAGGCCGTGACGCCGGCGGGCTACGCCTGGGTGCGCCTGGAAGACCAGAGCACCGGCGAGGGCAAATTGACGGCCAAGGACAAGGGGTTCACCGTGGCCTTTGATCGTCCCGGTACCTATAACCTGACCCTCAAGGACGACCACGGCCGGGTCATCGGCGCCGCGGCGCATGCGGTGACCGGCGAAGGCGTCAAGGCCGTGCCGGGCACCGTCGAGATCGTCCTCGACAAGCAGGAATACAAGGCCGGTGACGAAGCACTGGCACTGATCACCTTCCCGGAGCCAGTCAGCGATGCGCTGCTGTCCCTGGAGCGGGACAAGGTCGAGGCCACGGCGCTGCTGTCCAAGGGTGGCGACTGGCTGAAAATGGAAAGCCTCAGTCCGACCCAATACCGCGCCCGCATTCCGGTGAAAGACAACTTTGCACCAAACATGACGTTCTCGGTCCTGTACACCAAGGGCGGCCAGTACAGCTTCCAGAACGCCGGCATCAAGGTGATTACGCCGCAGATCGACGTCGCGGTCGTCACCGACAAGGCCACTTACCGGCCTGGCGACACGGTGACTGTGGACCTGAGCACCCAGTTCGCCGGCAAGGCAATTGCGGCGCACCTGACCGTCAGTGTCGTGGATGAAATGATCTACGCCCTGCAACCGGAAGTGGCCCCGACCATCGATCAGTTCTTCTATCACCCGCGCCGCAACAACGTGCGCACCAGTGCCAGCCTGTCGTTCATCAGCTACGACGTGGCGCTGCCGGGCAGCCCCGGTGCGCCGGGCAAGGCCAACCGCAGCGAACGCGGGGTCAAGGTGCTGGAGCGGCCGCGTCGTGAAGACGTGGACACGGCTGCCTGGCAGCCGGAGCTGGTCACCGATGCCAACGGCAAGGCCCGCTTCACCTTCAAGATGCCGGACTCGCTGACCCGCTGGCGCATCACCGCCAAGGCCATCTCCGACGACGGCCAGGTCGGTCAGAAAAAGCAATTCATCGCCTCGGAAAAGCCGCTGTACCTGAAGTGGAGCGGCCCGACCCGGTTCCGCACCGGCGACAAGCCGCAACTGGGCCTGTTCGCCTTCAGTCAGCCGGATAAACCGCTGAAGGCGGAACTGCTGATCCGTTACGCCGGCGCCGAGCAACGTGTGGCAGCGGATCTGAAGAAAGGCATCAACTACGTGGCGCTGCCAGCCATGGAGTTGAGCAGCGGCGACCTGAACGTCCAGTTGCAATTGAGCGGCGAAACCCAGGACGCCCTGGCCGTTCACCTGAACGCCAGCGGCAATGGCTGGCTGGTCACCCAGAGCCAACGCCTTGATGTGGCCGCCGGCGACACGCCACTGGCCTTGCCGGCCGACGCCAGCGATGTCCGCCTGCGCCTGGACGACAGCCCGCAAGCGCTGTTCCGTTCCGCCCTGGACGACCTGTTGAGCTATCCCTACGGTGGTGTCGAGCAGACCGCCAGTGGCCTGCTGCCGTTGAGCATTGCGTACCCGACCCTGGCGTCGGACTCGCAGACCCGCGACCGCTTGCGCCTGATCATGCAAAACAGTCGCCTGCGCCTGGTACAGATGGCCGGCCCATCGGCGAGCTTCACTTGGTGGGGCCAGGACGGCGAGCCGGATGCCTTCCTGACCGCTTACGCCTATTACGCCGACTGGCACGCCAGCAAGGCGCTGGACATCAGCTTGCCGCCGGAACACTGGCAGCGCGTGCTGGAGGTCTACGCCAAGCAGGCCGGCGATACGCCGCTGTTGCAGCGCGCGCTGATTCTGTCGTTTGCCAAGCAGATGCAGCTGCCGGTGAACACCTTGCTCAGCGGCTTGGTGGACGATCTGGCGAAGGCCGGTGCGGGCAACGCCGGGAGTGTGATGGACAACGGTGACGACAGCCTGGTCATGAACACACCGGATTCGGCCCTGGGGTTGGCCACTGCTCGCGTACTGACCGCAGCCCTCGCCAAACAGGCGAAAGTGCCACTGCCGGATGCATTCAACCGTCAGCTGGCCGCCGCCCAACAGCAGCTGGATGTCAGCGTTCAGCCGTTTGTCGAGGCCCTGGTGTTGTCGTTGCAAACCTTCGATCAGGCCCGGGCAGCCGCGCTGCTGGAGCGGCTGTTGCCACAACAGTCCACCCTGGAACGGGCCCTGGCCCTGACCTGGTTGCAGCGCAGCATCGAGCAGGCATCGCCGGCCGTGGCACTGGCTCCAGGCGAAGGTTGGAAAGCCCGTCAAGGCGCCACCGGGGAAACCTACTGGCAGTGGCAGGGCGCGCAGTTACCGACCACTCTGACCCTCAGCGGTGCGCAGCAGCGTCCGTTGCAAGCGGCTCTGAGTTTCCAGAGCCAGCAACCGCCGGTGGCGCCGATGGCAGTGTCCATTACCCGTCGGCTGTCGCGCCTGGTACCGGGGACCGATGCCTTTACCTTCACGCTTGAGGCCGTGGGCAACAAACCGTTGTCCAGCGACAGCCTCTACCTGGATGAAGTGATCATCAACAGCAAGGCCGCCATACCATTGCGCTACGGCATGCTCGAAGTACCACTGCCACCAGGCGCCGACGTGGAACGCACCACCTGGGGCATCCAGTTGCAGGGTAAACCCGACAGCGAACCGACGTCGCTGGAAAAGGCGCGCTTCGAGCCGGGCCAGATGGCTTATGCGGTACCAGTGGATGCCCTCAGTGGCGAACTGCGCCTGCGGCATCTGGTGCGCTTCTCCCAGAAGGGCCAGTTCAACCTGCCACCGGTGCGCTTCACTCAGGTCTATGCGCCACAGAATCAGGCCTGGGAAAAGAAACCGGCGCTCGGTCAGGTCACGGTCAACTGACATGCGCAAGCGGTGGGTTGGGTGGCTGTTGTGCTTGATTCCTGCGCTGGCGACGGCGCAGGACGAGCCGTTGCGCCTGGCCTTCGACGGCCAGTTGTTGCGGGTGAGCCAGAC
The DNA here is from genome assembly GCF_007828255.1 of Pseudomonas sp. SJZ078. NCBI lineage: Bacteria > Pseudomonadati > Pseudomonadota > Gammaproteobacteria > Pseudomonadales > Pseudomonadaceae > Pseudomonas > Pseudomonas sp. SJZ078. Next base: position 49,686 of record NZ_VIUG01000035.1, read on the forward strand.
CCAGGTGCTGGATCGCCAGCCATTGCCCGATTCCCTGCAGACACCGCTGGGCAGTCTGTGGAAGTTGTTCGTCTACGCGTGGCTGGTGGACACCGGCGCCCACGAACCGGTGTATGAATGCCGCGGGGAGTCGAAAGAAGAGGTTTACTGCTGCAGCGCCGGGAAAAGTATTGGTCGCGATCAGGCACTGGTGAAGTCCTGCGGCTTGTATTTCGAACCGCAGCGGCTCGGGCTTTCGGCCGCCGGTTGGCGCGACTACTGGCAGGCCCGTCAGGCGCCGGCGTGGCTGCTCGACCTGCCGACCCTGCAACCGCAAAAACAGGTTCCCGTCGCGCAATTGCTCAAGGCATTGGCGACGCTGCCGGCCCAGGACCAGGCCCGCCGGGTGCTGCTGGACGTGGCGCTCAATGCGGCGGATGGTCGCCTCGTGGGGCAACTGGGCAGCCGTTTGCGGGTCAAGACCTGGAGCTGGCTGGGCGACCAGGGACCGTCGTCGCGCCAGGGCGGCTTCGCCGGTTGGCTGGCCGATGGCACGCCCGTATGGGCCGGTGGGCGCGGCACCAGCCAGCAGGTCCTGAAGGTGTTCGGTGATGGACTGGCCACGGCGCTGCCGACCCACTGGCCGGCCGAGACAGGGCGTTGCGTGGAAGTGGGGTTGTTTGCCCGTTATCCGTTGCAGCAGGTCATGTCGGGCAACCAGCCAGCCTCGCTGGGCCAGTTGCGCGGCGATTACCGCGTCGAGTTCACCAATGGCAACCAACTGGATATTCACAGCGATGGCGAACTGTTCCTGACGCCCGGCAAACTGGTGGCGCGGCTGGATCGGGAGGAATACGTCGCCCGGGTCCTGCAACGCGAGGCCAAGGCCGAACCCGCCGAAGCAGCCAAGGCCCTGGCCGTGGCGATCCGCACCTATCTGCTGCAAAACGCCCAACGCAACGGCGATTGCCTGAGCATCGACGACAGCAGCCATCGCCAGCGCGTCGCCCCCCGCCCGGCGGCAGCGCAAACCCGTGCCATTGCGGCCTGGACGAGCGATCTGGTCCTGGCCGGCACCGACGTCACCTACCACTCCGACCAACCCGGCCCGGACAAACTGTCCTGGCTGCAAGCCGTGGAACAAGCCAACGCCGGCCAACGCTACGACGCCATCCTGTTGCATGCCTATCCGCGTGCCAGTCTCAGCCGCTGGGATAACCCCGTGGCGTCCTGCGAAGCGCTGCCGGCCGCCCAGGACTGGCTGCTCAAGCAGCGTCGAGGCTGGCGCTCCAGGCTGGAAAGCGAAGTGGGCTACAACGAAATCAGCTCATTCGCGGTGTGCCGCGTCGCTTTCGGCCGGCCTTACGTCGACCGCGAACGCCAGCGCATCTACGTCCGTGGTGTGCTGTCGCTGCAGGACCGTCTCGACCTGACACACGAATATTTGCACCTGGCCTTTGAAGCTCACCCCAACGGCCAGGACGAAGACTATATCGAAGGGCTCGCCCGTCACCTCTTGCTGGAATAGACCATGACACTCCGTTATCCACAGGTCTTGCTGTTGCTCTGCGCCATGACCGCGTTGCCCCTGGCCATTGCCGCCGATGGGATCAAACTCGACACTCCGATTGGTGGGTGGCGCAGCGGGGCGCCGGGCGGCGAAGGCGAAAACTTCAGCCAGACCGTCAATTATCCGGCCTCGTCGGTCAACACGCCCCAGGGCCAGGCCAACACCGCGCGCATCACCGGCCAGATCAAGGCCATGCCCAAGGACAACAACGAGCCGGGCAAGCTCATCGTCAACGGTGTGGCCCTGCCGCTGAAGCTCGATGAGGAAGGTCGCTTCGACCGGCCGTTCTCGTTCCCCAACGGCAGCAACAGCGTCGAGGTGCGCAGCCCCGACGGCCAGCATCGTCACCGCACCCAGTTCCTCAACACCAGCGGCGGCGCCACCCCGGCCAAGCTGCGGGTGCTGCTGACCTGGGACAGCGACGGCACCGACCTGGACCTGCACGTCATCACCCCGGACGGCGCCCACATCTGGTACGGCGACCGCGTCGCCCCCAACGGCGCGGTCCTCGACGTCGACGTCACCACCGGCTACGGCCCGGAAATCTTCGCCATGCCCGCACCGATCAAAGGGCAATACCAGGTCTATCTGAACTACTACGGCGGCGGTTATCGCAGCGTTCCGGATGACGAGGAAGGCGACGGGGAAAGCAGCGGCGGGCAGGACGCTGTGCAAGCGCTGACCACGGCGCAAGTCACCGTGATCACCGAGGAAGGCACTCCGAGCGAGAAGATGGAAACGTTTGTCGTGCCGATGCGGGCGGTGGGGGAGCTGACGTTGGTGAAGAGCTTTAGCTATCCGTGAAATCGGAATCGTCCAAGCTGACCTTCACTCGCTGAGGGGCAGCTAGACGATTTTTAGCCTTTTCAAAGAGCACTTCGTCCTCTTCGTCGAACGGTAGCGTTCCTCGTTCTGCGACGTATTGGAGGGCCTGACGCATCAGTTCGGATGGAGTAATGCCGAGCTTCTTCAGCTCGGCAAATGACCGGTGTTTGAGGTCATCGTCGATATGAAAACTGATGGAAGGCATTGCGAGGCCTGTAATGATATTTCAGGTTAAGTTAGCGATTGCATGGCCCACTCGGCAACTGTCGATTTGCACCATCGCTCTGCCACGTACAGAAATGTGGCGAGAGCAAGCTCCCTCTCCACAGGTTTTGCACTAGGCACCACAGGTTTTTCAGCTTGCGGTCCGCCGCTTGTCGCTTTCCCTGAATTCTCCCCCTGACTTCCAGTCGATTTCAAAGAGCCCATTCATAAAACGGGACAAGCCCACCCCCCCGCGACAGGAGGCCATCCATGCGTGTCCATCACCTGAACTGCGGTTGCATGTGCCCGGTGGGTGGGGCTTTGTTCGATGGGTATAGCGGGGGGCTGACGGCGTGTCTGGTGTGTCATTGCCTGTTGATTGAAACCGATACCAACGGGTTGATCCTGGTGGACACCGGTTTCGGCCAGCGGGATGTCCAGACGCCGGAGCGGCTGAGCCGGTTCTTTCGTGTCTTCAACAACATCAAGTTCGAACATCGCCTCACGGCCCTGGAGCAAGTCCGGCGCTTGGGTTTCGATGCCCACGATGTGCGCCATATCCTGCTGACCCACCTGGATTTCGATCATGCTGGTGGGCTGCAGGATTTCCCCCAGGCCCGGGTGCATGTGATGCGCGATGAGATGGCGGTGGCCCGCTCTGCAAATACCTGGATCAGTCGGCGTCGGTTCCAGGCCCGCCAGTGGCAGGGGGTAGACAGTTGGGAGTTCTACACCACCGAAGGCGATACCTGGTTCGGCTTCGACTCGGTGCGTGCACTGATCGGTGCCGAGGAAGAAGATATTTTCCTGGTGCCGCTACAGGGCCACACCGCCGGTCACGCCGGAATCGCCCTGCGCACCCCGGACGGCTGGATGCTACACGCCGGCGATGCGTACTTCTTTCACGATGAAGTCCACCAGCCCGAGCCCCATTGCCCACCGGGCCTGAAGCTTTATCAGTACATGATGGACACCCATCGTCCGGCGCGCCTGCATAACCAGGGACGTTTGCGGGAACTGGCCTTGTCCCGGGACCATCAACCCGTGGATATCTTTTGCAGCCACGACTCTCGGGAATGGGAGCGCGCCCTGGCCCGGGCGCGCAAAGTCCGAGGCGATTGCACCGCTATGCCCCCAGCCACCGGTAAGCAGTCGACCTGATGCTTTTCCGGCGTGACGTAACACTCGTTTTCCCTTTGCCCACTTCAAGTGGGCTTTTTTTCAGGTCCACCAGTACCGCACCAGATGGAAGAAGATCGGCGCGGCGAAGCATACCGAGTCCAACCGATCGAGCATGCCGCCATGGCCTTCGATCATGTGCCCCCAATCCTTGACGCCCCGGTCGCGCTTGATTGCCGACATGACGATGCCGCCGGCAAAGCCCAGCAGGTTGATCAGCAAGGCGATGAGGAATGATTGCCAAGGGTTGAACGGCGTGATCCACCACAGCGCACCACCGATCAGCGAAGCCAGGAAAATACCGCCGGCAAAACCCTCGACGGTTTTCGACGGCGACAGGTTCGGCGCGATCTTGTGTTTGCCGAACAGCTTGCCGCACACGTACTGCAGCACATCCGACAGTTGCACCACGATCACCAGGTAAGCGATCAACAGCAGGTTGCGTCCTTCAAAACCGGCGATGTCCAGGGTCAGCAAGGCCGGGACGAAGGAGATGCAGAACACCGCAATCATCAATCCCCACTGCACCTTGGAAGCACGCTCCAGGAAGTGCGTACTGTCGCCCCCCAGGGACGCCAGGATCGGCAACAGCAGGAACACATACACCGGGATAAAGATCGAAAACAGTCCGTACCAGTCGTAGTAGATCAGCAGGTATTGCAGCGGCAGTGCCAGGTAGAACGCGGCCACCAACGCTGGATAATCACTGCGCCGGGTCGGTGTGAGGGTCAGGAATTCCCGCAGGGCATAGAACGACACGGCGTAGAACAACAGGATCACCGCCGCATTGCCGAGCCAGAACGCAATGCCAATCACCAGCACCATGATCCACCAAGCGTTGATCCGCGCATTGAGGTTGTCGATGACTGAGTTCGGCGTGCCTTTGGTCTTCAGCTTGAGAATGAAACCGATCAGCGAAGCCAGCACCAGAATTGCGCCAATCCCGCCAAACAACATGAGGGTATATCGATCCATCAGACGTGCTCCGGGGCCAGTGCCAGCAGCGCGGCGCGGCTGCGTTCAAGAAAATGCTCTTTGCTTTCACCGTCTTCGATACACAACGGCGCGCCGAAACTGGTGGTGCACAACAGCGGCAGGGGCAGCACGCGGCCCTTGGGCATGACGCGGTTGAGGTTGGCGATCCACACCGGGATCACCTCGACCTCGGGATGACTCTTCATCAAGTGATAGATCCCGCTCTTGAACGGCAGCAATCCTTCATCGGGGTTGCGCGTGCCTTCCGGAAAGATGATCAGCGAGTCACCGTTCTCCAGGGCTTCGAGCATCGGCTGCAGAGGGTTATAGGACGGGTCCTTGCGCTCCCGATCCACCAGCACGCCGTTGAACACCCGGTTGATGATGTAGCGACGCACCGGGCTCTTTTGCCAATAATCGGAACCCGCCACGGGCCGGGTGAGCTTGCGCAATGCCGGTGGCAGCGAGGCCCAGAGCAGCACGAAATCACCGTGGCTGCTGTGGTTGGCGAAGTAGATCCGCTGCACCGGTCGCGGCGCACTGCCGAGCCACAGGCTGCGGGCGCCCGTGACCATGCGGGCGGCGGAGGTGATGAGATTGGCGACCACGGGTTCGAGCATGAGGATTCCTTATCCTGAAAAAGCTAACCAAGGGCTGGCCAGGATGAAGCCCAGCGTCAAGACGATTTGTGCGGCCAACAACAGCGACTGCCTGCGCAGCAGCCGCAAGGCGCCGTGGCTGCGTTCGCTCCAGGGGCGGCCACTGCGTTCGGGCGGTTGCAGGCCAAGCGTACTCAGTGCCTGATCCAGTGCCTGGGTCCGCTCGGCCAATGGCTGGATACCGTCCGCCACGCGCTGGAACAGATCGGCGTCGAACGCCACGCGCAACGCCCAGTATTTTTGCAACACGCCGAGGCTGAACAGCACGACGCTGAACAGCAGCAACCAGGGATCGACATTGCCCACCAGCCATTGACCCAACCCCAGCAGCGCCGCCAGCAGGGCCAACCCGGTGGAAAACTGGTCCAGCGAATGGCCCCGGCGCAACAGGCTCGCCACAGTGTGCAGCTGCATGTCACTGCTCATGGCGATGGCCTTTGCGCAATGGCTCCAGCGCCTGACGGTGCGCCTGATGTAAAACAATATGAGGGCGGACGCGCTGGAGTTGCACAATCGCAGCGTCGACACTGGCCGCCCGGCCACTGTGCAACAGCCAGGCGATCACCGCGGTGGCGCTGCGCGAATAACCCAAGGCGCAGCAGACCAGCACCGGCCCTTGCTGGCGCAGTTTTTCAATCGCTTGCGCCGCCTGCAGGCATTGCTCGCTGGTCGGTGCCGTGAGATCGAGCACTGGCAACGAGCGATAGGCAATCGCGCTGCTGTCCATGGACATTTCGGCACAGAGGTCGAGCACCCCGGTAAACGCGCTGTCCTTCAACTCCAGCGGGGTGGGAATGCGCCCCAGCCAGACGTTATCGGTCACGTGATCCGGCTGCGGATGCTTGCGCGTCCACCAGCGAGAGTTGATCCAGGCAGCGGCGAGATACGGCGCCAACAACCAGCGCACCGCCGGGCTCAGTTGGCCATCGGCACGCTTCTGAAAGCCGCCGGCATCGAACAGCAGATAGTTGAGCGCCACCAACGATACCGCCACCGCCGGCCAGATCAACCAGAGCCACGCGCCGCGAAAGGCGAATGCCGGGACGAACAGCGCCGCCGCACCCACGCCATAGCGCAGGGCCAATTGCAGACGGCTGCGATCAGGCGTCAGGCGGGCACTGAGTAGCGGGCTCGGCCGGTCCAGCGGCCACAACCAGACACACAGCCAGCCGGCCAGTGCGCCGGTCGGTACGTCGACAAAGTGATGCTGGTAAGTGGTCAACACCGATACGCCGATCAACGCGAACCAACCGTGCATCAACCAGCGCCAGGCACCCTGCAGGTGTCGCTGGTAGCAGATCCAGAGAATCACCAGCAGCGCGATATGCAGCGACGGCGCCTGGTTGAACGGTTTGTCGAAGCCTGCGAGGACGTCGAACAGCCAGCCAAACACTCCGTCCATTTCCGGTCGGGGAAAGGTGAAGCGCAGTGGCCAGATCAGGAAGCAACTGACCGCAATCGCCTGGGCGGTGAGCAGACGCAAGGCGTGGCGCTTGAGTTCGGCGCGGCTGGTGGGCAGCAACAGCGACAGGCCGTAAAGCAGATCGATCGACCAGTAGGGCACGATGGTCCAGGCCATGAACGGCATGTGGCTTTCCCAGCCGAACACTAGGCTGCCGACGTCGTCGCGCTGGGACGTCACCCACGTGGCGAAACCGTAGGTGCTGAAGAACAACGGCGCGAGCAACAGCAGCCAGCACACCGCCGGTTTCAGCAGGGCAGGTTCGCGGGGCGGGGCGATGACGGCGCTCATCACTGCACGCGCTGCGCCAGCGACACGCTGAAGATGCCCCACTCATCGACGCGCAGGGTGATCTTGCGAAAGCCCGCCGCCTCGACCAATTGATCCATTTCGGCCTGGCTGCGCCGACGCATCACCCAGGCCTGGCCGGCGCGGTGGCTGGTGAGGGCGCGGGCGATCAGTTCCAGTTGCGGGTGCCATGGCTGGCCGGTGTACACCAGGTAACCGCCGGGCTCCACCGCTTCGGCCAGGCCGGCGAGCGAACCGCCGACCATCTGGTTATCGGCAAACAATTCGTACAGGCCGGACACCACGGCGAGGGTTGGCTTGGGCGTAAGCGCCGCGAGGTCCTGGCGGTTGAAGGCGTCGCCTTTGACGAACCGGGCGATGTCCTCCAGGCCTTTTTCGGCGATCAGCGCGCTGCCGTCGCGCACGTTGATATCGCTGTAGTCGCGCAGCAGGATCGACTCGGGCAGTGGATTAACGCCGTGCAGCGCCTCGAGTATGTAGCGGCCGTGCCCGGCGGCGATGTCGACGATGCGCACCTCGCGGTTCTCTTCGCGCAACTTGCCCATCGCCAGGCGCAGCAACTCCTCGACGTTCAGCTTGCGCTGGCGGATGCCTCGCCAGCCGATGGAGTTCAGGTAGTTCTGGTCGATCATCTTGCCAATCGGCGAAGTGCCGGTGGGGCGGTTGCGGTAGACGTAATCCAGGGTGCTACCGGAATCGAAGCCAGTGTCGAAACCCAGCTTCACCCCGGCCGACAACTTGCTGCCCAAGCGCATGCTGGCGCGGGTCATGCGCCAGTACAGGTCGCGCAACGAGTTGTGGGGCAGGGGCGTGGCCAGGGCTTCGGACTCGGCGCAGGTCGCGCCAATGCGGTCCGCATCCAGTAAGGAAGGGCGGTCCAGCGGACGGGCGAAATTCTGCAGAATGAAACGGCGTGCGCTGGCAATGGCCGGCGCGCGGTTCTTCTCGCCCAGGGTGTCGTGGAAGAACCCCGGCAGGATGTGTTTTTCCTTGTGCAGGCTGCCCAGCCGCTCGAAGAACTGCTCCTGGGGTTTGCGATGCACCACAAAGTCGGAGCCGGAGATCAGCAACTGCGTCGGCACCTGGATCGCCTGGGCATCGGCGACCACGCGGTCGGCGGCTTCATACAGGCCCAGCAGCACATTCACCGAAATCGCCTTGGTGATCAGCGGATCGTTGTCATAGGACGCCACCCGTTCCGGATCATGGCTGAGGAACTTGGCCTTGACGTAGCTGTTGACGAAAAAGTTGCCGCGAAACTTGCGCATCAGCGCCAGGCCCGGGCGGGCGAACGGCACGTACAGTTTCACCTTGAACGCCGGCGACGCCAGCACCAGTGAGCGAATGCGCGGCGCATAATCGTGGACCCAGGTGGACGCGATCACCGCGCCGACGCTTTGCGCCACCACGGCGATGTTCTGCTCATCGATCTGATGCGTCGCGCCGATGTGGTCGCAGAAGGTCTGCACGTCCCGCGCGCTGGTGGCGAAACTCGGGCTGTCACCGCGCTCACCGGGAGACTGGCCGTGGCCGCGGGCGTCCCAGGCAAAGAAGTCGAAGCCGGGCAGATCCAGCTCATCCACCAGATGTGCGATGCGCCCGGAATGCTCATGACCTCGGTGAAACAGCAACACGGCCTTGCGGGGTTCGCCCGGGGCCGCGGCCACGGCCGGCCAGTGCCGGTAGAACAACTCCACGCCATCAAAAGTGGTGAATGTCCGGTCTTGAGCTTCGCGCATTGCGACTTCCTTATGCTGAGGGAGCGTTTTCCTTCACTTGGTCCAGGCCATGACGGACCCGGTTGACCAAGGTATAAACCAGCAGGGCGGCAACCACCGCCATCACACCATCGACCCACAGCGCCCCGAACCAACCCAAGGCAATACCGGTCGCCAACACGCCACATACAAAGGCCCGGTCACTCTTGCCCATGGGGCCGTCATAGCGCCGCGAAGCCCCGACCATCGCCCCCAGCACACCCGCGTATTCGCTGAACAACGCCAACAGCGTGACCAACAACACGAGCAACAGACTGGCATCAGGAATCAAGGCAAAGGGAAGGATCAGGGCCGCGTCGGCGATGATATCGCATAGCTCATTCAGGTAGGCACCCAGATGCGATTGCTGGCCGAACTCCCGCGCCAGCATGCCGTCCACGGCATTCAAGGCCATGCGCAGGAACATCCAGACCGGCACCAGCACAAACACCCACGGATGACTGGCGAACCAGGCGATCACCGCACCCACCAGCACGGAAATGATGCCTGCGAGCAGGGTCACCTGGTTGGCGGTGACGCCCTTGTCGTAGAGCCGTTGCACGGTAGGACGCAGCAGATTCTGGAAGGCGGGTTTGAGTTGGTAGATGGAGGGCATCGGGGCGAGATCTCGGGCCGGTTGCGGGCATAAAGGATTCAGCAGCGAGATTACGATAGGTTGAGGGTTTGCTGGTGGTTATTTGTTGGGAATGAGCTTCGGTCTACATCTCGCGCTGAATCAGCCTGCGATGGACATCATTCAAAAATGTGGGAGCGAGCCTGCTCGCGATGGCGTCGCGACTGGATTTAACGAATCGCCCTACATCCATTACCTCCTTCCCTGACTTATTTCTCCAGCTCGCCCCGGCAAAGTCTCGCGTCCGTCCCTGTACCGCGAGATCCCTGCATGTTTGCCCCTGACAAACTCCTGCGCCTGAACAACGCCATCGGCTCGTTGGTGGTGGCGGCCATGGACCCCGATCAGCCCGATGCGGCAACGGTACTGGCGGATTTTCGCAACTGCCTGAACGACTACGACAGTTGGGCACAGAGCTTCTGGACCGGCTGGGCGCTGGACACCGAACAGGTTTTCAAGGTCGGCAACGAAGTGGCCCTCGCGGCGCCGAAAAATCTGAATGAGCCCTTCATCGCCATCATGGCGACGTGTCCGGCGAGCGGCCCACTGACGCTGGTGCACCTGTTTCAGGCGGCGCGCTTCGTGCCGATCGGCAACACGCCGGTGATGTTGGAGCCGGTCATCGACGGTGAACCGGGCAAGGAAACTTTCGGCGAGCCGCTCCATTACACCATCGGCCCCAGCGGCATCCTGGAAATCCCCGAATGCTGGCGGGGGCGCCGCTATCGCATCAGCTTCTTCCCCGAGGTCACCGCGGATCACGTCAAGGCGCTGTACGCGTCTTATCAGGGGGTGATTGGCGAGCTTGAGGGCTGGCTGAAAGAGGAATGGGAAACCCAGTTTCAACCGCTCTGGGCGGAGTTTTCCGACGCCGGGTTTCGCGAACGCTACAACCTGTTGCAGCAGGCCGACTGGCGCGGACTCGAAAACGCCCTGCAAGCGCTGTGGAATGACGTCAAGCAGGTCTTCGAACTGCTGGCGGACCTGCAAGCCAATAGCGAGAAGCTGTTGGAGTATCTGACCCAGGCCGAGCTCGACCAGTTGCTCAAAGCTTCATCCGAGGCGATTGCCAAGGGGCTGATGGTGCTGAGCGACGAGCCGTTGCTCTTCGTGCACATGGCCGCATTCGCCAGTTGGTTGCGGATGCTGCCGCCCCAGTACCTGGCCGAAGTCGTTGGACAGATACGGGCCTCGGTGCTGATCAATTTCCTGCTGATCCGCTTGACCGGCGCCCTCGGCCTGGGCGTGCGCATAAGTGGCAAAGTGCTGGACCAGCTCCAGTCCGGGCGAGCACGGGAGTGGTTGCGGGCGTCGAGCCAACGGCTGGGCCAATTCGCCCCTGACCGGCTCAACCAGCATGCCGATGTGTTGAAACCGGTGTTGGTCAGCGCCCAGGGCGCGTCATTGAAACCGACTCCTGTCCGCTCGTTGCAGATTACGCCTGAGCATGGGCCGTCCTTGTCGGTCAGCAATCCCGCCGCTGTGGCGCGGGAAAAGTCTCAAAGTGCTACCCGGCTGAGCAAGCACGAACCCCACGACGACGCCCCGGCCCAACCGAAAAACCCCAATGGCGACAGCGCCGACAGCGCGGCCCTGACCCGCACCGACGGCTGCCCGGTGTCGATGGTCACCGGCGAAGAACTGCTGACCCTGGACGACGGCACGCTCGATGGCCGGTTGCCCTTCGTCTTCACCCGCCTGTACCGCAGCAGTGCGGCGAACCAGGACGTGGGGCTGGGGCGCGGCTGGAGCCATGCCCTGGCGCATCGCCTGCAGCTTGAAGGCGAACAGGTCATCTGGATCGACCAGGAAAACCGCCGCACCACCTTTCCGCTGCCCCACGCCCAGCGCCCGGCCATCCACAACAGCCTGGCCCGGGCGGCGATCTACCTGGGGGTCGAGCCGGACGAACTGATCATCGCCCAACCCGGCGAAAACGCACCTTTCCTACACTTTCGCGACGGTTATCTGACCGCCCTCAGCGACCGCTATGACAACCGCCTGACGATCCAGCGCAACATCCATGGCGACATCAGCCGCCTGGACAACGGGGCCGGGCGCGCCCTGCAGCTGCGCTACGATCAGCGCCACCTCATCGCCCTCGACTACCAGAGCTTCCATCCGGCGCCCACCCTGGACGAGGCCTGGCGCACCGAACAGACCCTGGCGACCTATCGCTACGACGCGCGCTCGCGGCTGATCGAAGCGACCAACGC